>DLQD01000042.1 GCA_002480015.1 Opitutia bacterium UBA7441 | reverse complement strand
TCGGCCACCATCGCGCCGATCGCCCAGATGTCGATGTGCCGGCCGGTTTGTAAACGCTTAGCCTGACCGATCTCAAGGGTCTTAGGTCGTTCTTTAATCGGTGTGCCAATGGCGTTGCCGCGCGGGTAGCGGATGAAAGCGGGGCCTTGAAAAGCCAGTCCGGTCGCCATCATATCGGCGAGCTCGTCTTCGTCAGCGGGCGCCATTACGACGACATCGGGAACGCAGCGCAGGTAGGCGAGGTCAAAAAGTCCATGGTGGGTTGCGCCGTCGTTGGGCGAGAGTCCCGCACGATCCATGCAGAAGAGCACTGGCAGGTTCTGGAGGGCGACATCGTGAATGATCTGGTCGTAGGCTCGCTGAAGGAAAGTCGAGTAAATGGCGCAGACTGGGTGAAAGCCAGAGGTGGCCATGCCGGCTGCGAAGAGTACGGCATGTTCTTCGGCGATGCCGACATCAAAAAATTGATTGGGTAGGGCATCTTCCAGAATATTCAAGCCGGTGCCCGCTGGCATGGCGGCAGTGATGCCGACGATGTTTGCATCCTCTCGGGCGAGTTTAAGGAGTGTTTCCCCCATCACATCCTGATACTTTGGCGGCGTTCCGGGCGCGGCGGGGGCACCTTTACCAGTCTCGATATCGAAAGGGCTGGCTCCGTGGAAGCGCTCGGGGTTTTTGATGGCGACGTCGTAACCGCGGCCTTTTTCGGTGAGCACGTGGAGGATGACGGGTTGCTCGGCATTCTTGGCAAACTCGAGGTAGTGTTCGACTTGCTTGTGGTCATGCCCGTCGATGGGGCCGATGTAGCGAATGCCGTATTGCTCGAAGATGGAGGAGGAAACGAAAAAATCCTTCGTCTCCTGCTTCCATTTGGCACCCAAGCGGACGATGGCGTTGCCGCCGGGCATTTTTTTGAGGAATCGCTCAATGTCGTCGTTTAACCGATTATAGGCCGGAGTGGTAATGAGCTCGTTAAAATAGCGGGAGAGCGCGCCGACGTTTTTGGCAATCGACCACTTGTTGTCGTTGAGAATAATGATGAGGCGCTTGGTGGAAGAGGCCACGTTGTTGAGCGCCTCCATCGTAATGCCGCAGGTGAAGGCCGCGTCGCCGCAGAGCGCGACGACATGCTCGTCGCTGCCGCGTTGATCACGTGCGCAGGCCATGCCAAGAGCTGCGGAGAGTGCGGTGCCGGCATGGCCCGCGCCGAAGGCATCGTGCTCGCTCTCGGCGCGCGAGAGGAAGCCGCTTAGGCCGTCGCTTAGACGTATGCGCTCGAAGCGCTCGTCGTTGCGACCAGTGAGTAGCTTATGGATGTAGCCTTGGTGGGCGACGTCGAAGCAAAAGCGATCTTTGGGCGTGTTAAATACGCGGTGCAACCCGATGGTGAGTTCGACCACGCCCAGATTGGGGCCGACGTGGCCGCCGTTTCTGGCCGTCGCCTCGATCACGCGTGTGCGTATCTCCTGCGCGAGTAGCGGGAGCTCTTCGGGGGCCAAGTGTTTAACGTCGGCTGGTGAGTGTATCCGGTCCAAGAGGGACATGGTTTCATTCCTCATCGGCATCGTCGAAGGCTTCGACTTGTCCGGTTTTTAAATTGAGTTGCTCAATCTTGAGTTCGGCTTCTTTTAGTTGCACTTGGCAGTGTTTAAGCAGTTTGGAGCCTTCTTCGAATTTGGAGACCAAGTCGGCCAGCGGCGTATCACCGTTTTCCATCGCCTGGATCAGTGCTTCGAGGCGTTCGACGGATTCTTCGAAAGTGGGATCTTCTTTTTTAGCGGGCATAGCGAGAAACGATTAATCTCGGGAGTCGAAGGCGTGTAAGATCGCCTCGAGGTCGATGTTTTTGGTAATGAGGTCTTTGATAATAGGAATTTTGTCTTTGTCGCCAGGCTGGGTCTTGACCGTCATACTGTTGACCTTAGAAGCGACCTTGTAGCTGTCCTCCGGGCAGAGCACGACAGGAATCTTAGTCTGGGCGAGCATTTCCATGAGCTTCGGGTGTGGTAGGATGCTACGTGTGAGAATAATACCGGCAATGGCCTTTGACTCGCCGATACTTTCGGAAGCGATGGCGGAGAGGATGATATCCTCGCGGTCGCCGGGTGTGATGATGAGTACGCCGCTGTCGAGATGCTCAACCAGTCCCTTCGCGGCCATCGCGCCGATGATGACTTTATTGATACGGTTCGCGCTGCCCTGCTTTCTGCCGTTGAGCCAACGGCCGTTAGTCTCTTCGACGACTTGCTCGAGATTGGGCTGTGTCAGCTTGGCCTCGTGAGGGATGCAGCCGAGTAGGGGGATGTCCATTCGTTCTAGTGCGATACGGCAATACTTCTCGACCATCTCGATCTTGTCGGGCTCAACTTTGTTGATGATCGCCCCGATTATCTGGACGCCGGCTGCCTCAAAGACGGCTTTGTTCAGCGCGATCTCGTCGATCGGACGGCCTATGCCGCCGCGGGCGACGATAATAACCTTGGCGTCGAGACGCTTGGCGACATTAGCGTTGGAGAGGTCAAACACCGATCCGACGCCGGCGTGCCCGGTGCCCTCGATGATAATATAGTCCTGTTGGAAGGCCGCCCGGTCGAAGGCACGGCACATTTTGTCAATCAACCCGGTATGGTTGGACAGTGGGTTTTCCAGATATTGGCGCGTGAAAGTATGATGGATCGCGATCGGGCTCATCGCATGGATCGGGATATTAACGTTGAATATATGGTTCAGGAGGACGGAGTCTTCGTCGATCTGGTGCCCCTCGACTTCAATGAAGCGCTGGCCGACGGGCTTGATGAATCCGACTCGCGGGGTGATGCTGCGTAATGCGGAAAAGAGTGCCAGGCTCGTCGTCGTTTTCCCGTCATTCATCCGGGTAGCTGCGATGAAGATACGTTTAGTCGTCTTGTTGCGCGGGGCAGTCAAAATCTCCGTATCGTCGGGCTCGGTAAAATGTTTTTGGGACGTTTGCATGGTGATGCCGCGTGCGCAGAGCGTTTGCGCTGGGTGCTTAGAGAATGGTGACGTCCTCGTTCAGGTCGTCGCAATTCTCGGTGGGATAGAGCAACTTATGGTCGATGGCTTGCGAGGCGACCATCACGGCGGTGCCGAAGATGTCGCTGGCCGTAGCGCCGCGGCTGATTTCGGCAGCTGGTTTCGAAAGGCCAGTCAAAATAGGGCCGTAGTTACGGGCGCGGGTCAGGGTGTCGACGAGTTTCGACGCGATATTGGCCGAGTGGAGGTCGGGGAAAATGAGGACGTTGGCCTGTCCGGCGACAGGTCCATCGATTTTTTTGGTCTTTGCCGTGATCGGGTCGAGCGCGGCATCGACTTGGAGTTCGCCGTCGATTTCCATGGGGATGCCGAGGGCGAGCGCTTTCTTGCGCGCCATTTCGGTGGCGGCTTTCATTTTGGCAACGGTTGGGTTTCGACTCGATTTACTTTTACTGGAGTAGCTGAGCAGCGCCACGTAGGGCTTACTGTTGGTCAAGTGATAGCGGAGTGCCGCCGTCGTTACAGCGATGTCGCAAAGTTGCTCGCTCGTTGGATCGGGCACTACGGCGCAGTCGGCGAGGAAAAGCTCGCGGTCTTTACCCGTATCATGATCTTCGAGGTCGAAGATGTTCAATGAAGACATGGTCGAGACCTCGGGAAGTAGCGGGATGATTTGGAGGATCGGACGCAGAGCGCTCGAGGCCGAGCTGGTGGCGCCAGAGACGAGGGCATCGGCTTGCCCGGTCGCCAGCATCATGGTGGCGAAGTAGTTGGTGTCTTCGAGGTATTGTTCCGCATCTTTATCCTTCAGGTTCTTGAAACGGCGCAGACCTTGAAACTGATGCACAAAGCCGCTCCACTCGTCGCTGCGGCGCGGCTCGATGATACGGATGCGCTCGAGGTTAATGTCCAGCTTCTCGGCGTTGGCTTTGATCTGCGCACGGTCGCCCAGTAGAATGGGGATGCCGAGGCCATTGGAGGCAAATTGCCGGGCTGCTTGTAGGATCCGGGGGTCGCTGCCCTCAGGGAAGACGACACGTTTTGGGTGGCGCTTGAGGCGGACGGTGAGTTTTGAAATAAGTGGCATAATAAAATTTTTTCAGGAAGCAGAGGTCTTTCAGGGCGAAAGTGGAGAATCGACGAAGAACTAAGAGGATTAAATATACAATTGCCAAAGTTTTTCGTGCGGTAGTTTCTAAACGCGGTAAGAAACGTCCTTCGCCTCTTGCTGCAAACCGATGCTCCAGAATCTTAAAAACATCGCCGTGGTCAGCCTATCGACCGTGGGCTCCCGTCTGCTCGGGCTGTTGCGCGATGTGCTGGTCTTTGCCGCGCTGGGCACGAGCCTTTGGAATTCAGCCTTTATTCTGGCCTTTACCTTGCCCAACCTTTTTCGGCGCCTACTCGGGGAGGGCGCGCTGACCTCGGCCATTGTGCCGGTCTTCTCGGATGTGCTGGAGCGCGACGGGCGTGCAGGTGCTTTCCGTTTTTTCAATCAGGTCTTACTCCGCCTCCTGCTCGGCCTGCTTGTCATTATCGGCTCGGGCATGATCCTTCTGAGCTGGGCGGCGGGCAGTGATTGGTTGCCTGGGCGATGGACGACGGGTGCTGCACTGGCCGTTTGGCTGCTGCCCTATATGCTGTTTATTTGTCTGGCGGCGATTCTTTCGGCGGGGCTCAACCTCGTCGGCCGCTTCGCTGTGGCCGCCTCGACTCCGATTCTGCTCAACCTGGCTATGATCGCGGCCTTGACCGCGGGGCTCTGGCTTAATGCGGATGCCGCACGCATCGTCTATTGGCTTTGCGGGGGTGTGCTCGTCGGCGGTTGTCTACAGCTGCTGTTGCCTGCGATCGACCTTATGCGCCAGGGCTGGCGCCCTCGCGTCGAGTCGGCTGGCGGGGCAGCGCTGGCGGAGCTCTGGCAACTTTTTTTGCCCGGTCTCCTGGGTGCGGCCATTTTACAGGTGAACATCCTTGTCTCGCGCCTGCTCGCCTATTCGCTTGATGAGTCTGCCGTCTCTGTGCTCTACCTGGCCAGCCGTCTGATGGAGCTACCGCTCGGCGTTTTCACGATCGCTGTGGCGACGGTCTTTTTCCCTCTCCTGGCCAAGGCCTTGTCTACCGGAGATGAAGCGGGCTTTTCCACCGCCTTTTTGCAAGGTCTGCGCCTGGTTATCGGTATTTCGCTACCCGCAGGGGTCGGACTGTATGTGCTTGGCGAACCGATTATTGAATTACTCTTCTTCTGGGGAGCCTTCGGTCGCGCCGACGTTATGGCCACTGTGCCGCTGCTCGCTATCTACGGCATCGGCTTGCCGTTTTACTCTGCCGCGACTTTTGCGACCCGCGGTCTCCATGCGAGCAAGGATATGCGCACCCCGGTGCGTGTCGCCGGTTACTGTCTTTTGATCAACTTTTCTGCTGGTCTCCTCCTCATGCAGTTTTGGGGTGCGTGCGGTCTGGCTACGGCCAATGTCCTCGCGGCCATCGCCCAGAGCTACCTGCTCTGGCGCGCACTCTCGGCGCGTCACGCCGCTTTGAGCTTCCGTGCGATGCGCCCGGCGCTGGCTAAATTACTGCTCGCGGGGGCGGTCATGGGCGCGGCCTGTGCGATCACTTCGCGGTGGCTGAACGCGTTCGGTTTCGCCGAGAAACTGGACGCCGCTCTCGCCGTGGCCGTCTGCGTTCCAGGGGGTGTCTGTGTCTACTTCGCACTGCTCTACCTCCTTCGCTTCAAGGAACTTGACGCGCTCAAAGCGCTCCTGCTTCGTTATTTCCCGAAGTCGAAGTAGCAAAGCGTTTTCCTGTGTGCGGCTTGTTTCAGCGGCAGGAGTGAGCCGAATACATCCGGGAGCTGAATTAGCTCTCTGCTTAAATGTTCTATAAGCCCGGTATGTAGTTCAGTGGGTTGTAGCTGCGGTTTTGTTCGATCGTGACTCCATGTTCCGTGCGGGTAGAACCACAGGCGCTGAGTCCGAGTAAAGCAGTGATGAGTAGGAGACGGAGAGTGGTTGAGTGGATGCGGTTTTTCATGTGGTTTCCTGGTTCATTTGGGTGTCTTGGGTGTGAGCGGCGCTGGCCTGTTTTGTCATAGAGGATTATAGAGGCGGCGGGCAGAAGTCCAGCTTTGCTCTACTAGAGCGGGAGGCCCGGGTGCAATTTTAAGTGCGGGGTCAGGCGGCCACCTAAA
>DLQD01000125.1 GCA_002480015.1 Opitutia bacterium UBA7441 | reverse complement strand
CTCCCCAATGAACGCCCGTAGAGTGTGATTTGATCGGATCGGTAGCCTAGGGTTTGAGTGGCGTATGCATAGGCCGCCTCAATCGCCGCGTAGCAACCGTCCTCGCTGGGATTGCCTGAGCTGGTGCCGTAGCCGTGGTATTCGTAGGCTAGGGCCGAGACCCCGTGGCGAGTGAACTGCTCGAGGAGCGGGCGTGCGTCGCCGATATCTTCGCCGTTGCCGTGGCTGTAGATGAGGAGCTTTGTGTCGCCTCCTGCCGGCAGATAGTAAGCGGAGATCGTCTCCCCGTCGCTGGTCTGCAGTTTTAAAATAGTTGCGTTGTCCTGATAACTGCTCGCTGGAGCAGGGAAAATCAAATAATCCGCTAGGATCGCTGCATAGGCATTTAAGCCAACGTAGGCGATGCAGAGGCTGCAGAGAAGTAAGATGGAAACATTGGCAATCATTTGCTTGTGGCGGGAGGTCTGCTTGGGCACGATAGGGATTTTTAATAGCGCTACGCCGCAGAGATCAAACGCAATTCCTTTTTTAATGGCCAGTTCAGAGACTGCACTTAGCTTTTCGCGTCTGGGGCGCGAGATCGCCTCACCGGTGATTGTTGATTTAATGGCGCGTGCGCTGGCCAATTCGGACCTGCTCTCTTTGGCCGCCGGGTTTACCGATAATGTAGCGCTGCCGCGGGGCTTGGTCGGTCGTTTCGCTGCCGAGTTGACGCAGGGCGGGCTGGACGATGAGCCGCTGCAATACGGACAGAACCAAGGCCGCAGTCGCCTGCGCGAACTTTCCTGTCAGTATTTGGCGGCCCAACCTGGGGAATGCGCCGAGGCTTTCGATCCGGCTGCGATGTTTATCAGCAACGGCTCGCAGCAGGCGCTTTACCTCGCTGTGCAAGCGCTCTGCGATCCTGGGGACATCGTCCTGGTCGAAGAGCCGAGCTATTTCGTCTGTTTGGAAATGCTCAGAGGCCTAGGTCTTCGGCCGATTGGCATTCCGTGCGAGGGCGATGGTGCCATCCAGGCCGATGGCCTGGCCGAGCTTTTGCGCGAACTCGATTCCGCCGGTGAACGTTCGAAAGTAAAAGCGATCTATCTGGTGAGTTACTTTTGCAATCCGAGCAGCCGTTCGCTCAGTTTGGGAGAGAAAAGAGCCATCGCCAGAGTGTTGCTCGACGTGGGCTATGAGATCCCCGTGATCGAAGATGCGGCCTACCGAGAACTTTATTTTGATGCGCCACATCCCGCGCCATCGATTCTCAGCATGCCGGAGTTTGCTCCGTTTCCCAAACTCTACCTCGGCACCTACACCAAGCCCTTCGCCACAGGTTTGAAGATCGGTTACGGATGCTGCACTCACTCCGAATGGCTGGAGAAAATTCTTTGTATAAAAGGGCATCAGGACTTCGGCTCAGCGCATTTCTCTCAGGCTATTATCGAGCGCGTGCTGGATGCCGGCCTATTTCAAGACCATTTGGCATTTATACAAAAACACTATGCCGAGAAAGCGTTCGTGCTCGACCATGCGCTTCGCGAAGGTGGTCTCAGGGAAGTGGGTTGGAAATGGCATCAGCCCGCTGGAGGGCTGATCTTCTGGCTGCGAGCCCCTGAGGGGAGTGACTTGCGGATGGAGAGTGTATTTTGTAAGGGCTGTATCGAACAAGGCGTGCTCTATGTGCCCGGAGAGCTCTGTTCAGCCTCGGGAGGACTTTGGCACTGTGCGCGTCTCTCTTCGGGTGCTTTACCCCCGAACAAGCTGCGTGAGGCCGCGGGACGCTTTGTCGCTCAGGCTGGGGTGTTGGCTCAGTCTTCCGGATCTTCCGGCTCGTAACCGGCTCACCCATGTGCATTGGCTCCGCTGGGCGCTTGAGCAAAGCCGCGGCTACTTTTTATATTTAAGCGCCGCGGCTATGAAGTTCGCGAAGAGCGGGTGGGCGGCGTTAGGTTTGGATTGGAACTCGGGGTGGAACTGAACAGCCACGAACCATGCGTGCTCCGGGATTTCGACGATTTCGACCAAGTCGCGTTCGGGGTTGATCCCGCCGATCCGAAGGCCGGCTTTGACCAGTTGCTCCCGGTAGGTGTTGTTGAATTCGTAACGGTGGCGGTGGCGCTCCTGGATGTCTTTCCTTCCATAGGCGTGAAAGCTGAAACTATCTTCGGCCAACTCGCAGGGGCATGCTCCGAGCCGCATATTACCGCCCTTTGTGGTAAGGTCTTTTTGGTCTTCCATGATGTCGATCACAGGGTGCGGCGTCTTGGGATCGAACTCCGTGCTGTTGGCATCTTCGAGACCAGCCACGTTGCGGGCAAAATCAATTACCGCGATCTGCATGCCGAGGCAGAGACCGAAGTAAGGGATGTCGTGCTCGCGGGCAAATTTGGCCGCCGCAATCTTGCCCTCGGTCCCCCTGTCGCCAAAGCCGCCGGGGATGAGAATGCCATCGAGTGTGGCGAGGTGCTTGGCGGGATCGTTTTCGATGTCCTCAGCGTCGATACGCACAATGCGGACGTTCGTATCGTTGGCGATACCCGCATGGATAATGGATTCGTAGACGGACTTATAAGCGTCTTGAAGCTCAATGTATTTACCGACCACGCCGATCTCCACCTTGTGGCTGGGGGCTTTGAGGCGGCGGACGACATCATGCCAAACCTTCATGTCGCTATCCGGTGCGTCGAGACCGAGGTGATCGACCACAAGGTCGTCGATGTTTTCAGCCTTCAGTGCAAGCGGTAGTTCGTAGATAGAAGTTTCGACATCCATCTCTTCGATCACGGCCTTGACGGGCACATTGCAAAAGAGAGAGAGCTTTTGTCGCATCTCATTCGTCATCGGCTCTTCCGTGCGGCAGACGAGTATGTCGCACTGGATGCCGATCTCCCGGAGCTTGGCGACCGATTGCTGGCTGGGTTTGGTTTTGAGTTCGCCGGCGGCCTTCAGGTAGGGCAGAAGCGTGCAGTGGAGGAAGAGCACATCGCCGCGTCCCACCTCGAGGGCGAATTGACGCATGGCCTCGAGGAAGGGGAGGCCCTCAATGTCGCCAATCGTGCCGCCGAGTTCAGTGATGAGCACATCGACATCTTCACCGCCGCCCGCGTAGATGCGCTCTTTGATCACGTTGGTGACGTGGGGGATCACTTGGACGGTCGCGCCCAGGTAGTCGCCCCGTCTTTCTTTGGCGAGGACCGTTTCATAGACTTTACCGGAGGTCAGATTGTTGAGCCGAGTCAATTCCCCTGAGGTGAAGCGTTCGTAGTGGCCCAGATCGAGGTCTGTCTCCGCTCCATCGTTGAGCACGTAGACCTCGCCGTGTTGGAAGGGGCTCATCGTGCCAGGGTCGACATTCAAATATGGGTCGAATTTTTGCAGGCGCACTTTGAGTCCGCGTTGTTCGAGAAGAGCACCGAGTGCGGCCGATGTGAGTCCTTTACCGAGCGAAGAAACTACGCCACCTGTTACAAAAATATACTTCATCCTTAAATTGTCGTTTTTAAATTTCCAGTTCTACGACGCTTTTTAGAGTGCCGCTCACGGGCGTGCATTCAATTCTCTGGTGTGAATCCTTGGCAATCCTTTTCACCGTATAGGACGGAAGAGCCACTTGAATAAGTTTAGCTGCTACTGATTAATTTTTAAATAAGAAAATTTAATTTAAGGATGGACAAGGCTTCGAGTCGCCCATTTGTTCATATGCAGGGTTGTGGTGAAACCAATAAAGCCCTGCTAATATGATTCATTGTATCCACTAATAGATGGATTGCATTATGCTCGGGGTTTGAAAAGGTCGCCAAAGTGCATAGCCGTATTAAAACTATTAATACCTCCATTCCATTATGAGTTCTCTCTGTAGTTTTGTTCAATCTACCATCGGTCGCAAAATACTGATGGCGCTTACCGGTCTCGTCCTCGTGCTTTTCGTCATGGGGCATATGTTGGGGAACTTGCAGATATTCCTCGGTGCGGAGGTTATTAATGCCTACGCGTATAAGCTTCATTATGTGCTGCCGTCGTCCGCACTTTGGGGGATTCGCATCTTCTTGCTTGTTTGCATCGCGATTCATATCTGGGCTGCGGTTACTTTGACGCTGGATAATCGCAAGGCGCGTCCTCAAGGCTACCAGGAGAAGAAGACGATCCAAGCCAGCTACTCTTCGCGCACCATGCGGATGAGTGGCATCATACTGCTCGCATTTATCGTTTTCCATATCGCGCATTTTACCGCCCGTAGCGTGCCGGGTATGCAGTATGAAGAAGCGGGGGTGCTCACACCGATGGAAGTGCCGCTCGTCAAGCATGGTGAAGCTGTCATGAAAAACGGCCACGGTGTCATGACCTTTAATGTCAACGACATGATGATCGCCGGCTTTCAGGTTTGGTGGGTCTCGGCTTTCTACATCCTAGCGACGGGGCTACTTTGCATGCACCTCACGCATGGCTTCAGCAGTATGTTTCAGAGCGTCGGTCTTCGCAATACGCTCTGGCGCAAACGGCTCGATCGGGTTGCGCTAGTTTACGGATGGGTGGTTTTCCTAGGGTTTGCGATCATCCCACTCGCGACGCTGGCCGGCGTCCTTAAGTCGGATCCCACCGGCGGTTTGGCGACCGAGTCGGCTGCTATCATCGAAACACATTCCAAATAGGGCTAAAATACATGAATCTGGATTCCAAAATACCCGAGGGGCCGCTTGCTGAGAAGTGGACGAGCCACAAGTTTAAGATGAAGTTGGTCAACCCAGCCAACCGCCGTAAGTATAACGTAATTGTCGTTGGTTCGGGTCTCGCCGGAGGTGCGGCAGCAGCTAGCTTAGCTGAGCAGGGCTACAATGTTGCCTGCTTCTGCTATCAGGACAGCCCGCGTCGTGCGCACAGTATCGCCGCGCAAGGGGGTATCAACGCCGCAAAAAACTATCAAAATGATGGCGATAGCGTGCACCGTCTTTTCTACGACACCGTTAAAGGCGGCGACTATCGCGCCCGCGAGGCCAACGTCTATCGCCTCGCCGAAGTGAGTGCGGATATTATTGACCAATGCGTGGCCAATGGAGTGCCCTTCGCCCGCGAGTATGGCGGTCTTCTGGCGAACCGCTCGTTCGGTGGTGCACAGGTCTCCCGTACTTTTTATGCGCGTGGTCAAACCGGTCAGCAGTTGCTGCTCGGTGCCTACTCTGCCTTGAGCCGGCAGATTGGCCTCGGTAAGGTGAAAATGTATAACCGACATGAGATGCTTGACCTCGTCAAAGTCGATGGCCACGCCAAGGGCATCGTCGTCCGCAACATGGTGACCGGTGAGGTCTCCAGCCACGCCGGCGACTGCGTCATCCTGGCAACGGGTGGATACGGTAACGTATTCTTTTTGTCGACCAATGCACAAGGTTGTAACGTGACGGCTGCTTATCGTGCGCACAAGCGAGGAGCTGGATTTGCTAACCCATGCTACACTCAAATCCATCCCACATGTATTCCCGTGCATGGTGATAAGCAGTCCAAGTTGACCTTGATGTCAGAATCGCTACGCAATGACGGTCGGATCTGGGCCCCGATGGACCCCGCAGTTGCGGAGAGAATCCGCAAGGGTGCGCTCGATCCGAACACCATCGTAGAAGAGGATCGTGATTACTTTCTCGAACGCAAGTATCCGAGTTTTGGCAATCTGGCACCTCGTGATATTTCTTCGAGGGCTGCAAAGGAAGTCTGCGATGAGGGACGTGGTGTTGCGACCACTGGTCTGGGCGTTTTCCTAGACTTCCGCGATGCGATCAAGCGCGACGGCAAGAAAGCCATCGAGGAGCGCTACGGAAACCTTTTTGACATGTATCAGTGCATCACAGGAGACAATCCCTACGAGACACCGATGATGATCTTTCCCGCCGTGCACTACACCATGGGCGGCCTCTGGGTGGATTATAACTTGGAGTCGACCATCCCCGGCATGTTTGTCGGCGGCGAGGCCAATTTCTCGGACCACGGGGCCAATCGCTTGGGTGCATCGGCTCTAATGCAGGGTCTTTCCGATGGATACTTTGTGCTGCCCTACACGGTCGGCAATTATCTGGGCGAGCAGGGCGTTGCCGCGGCTGGCAAAGTGACGACAGATCATCCGGCTTTCGCGGAGGCTGAGGCCGATGTGAAGTCCCGGATCGATCGCTTCCTAGCCATAGGCGGAACCGAGTCGCCCCGTTCCTTTCACAAGCGCCTCGGGCACATAATCTGGGAGTATTGTGGCATGGCACGCTCGAAGGAAGGCCTTGAGTCTGCGATCGAACAAATCAAGGAACTTCGCAAAGAATTCTGGACGAATCTACGTGTCGTCGGTGATGCCGACGGGCTGAACCCCGAACTCGAGCGAGCAGGACGGGTTGCCGACTTTATTGATTTTGGCGAGCTCATGTGTCGCGATGCCCTCATGCGCGAGGAATCATGTGGTGGGCACTTTCGAGTCGAACATCAGACCGAAGAGGGCGAAGCGCTCCGAGATGACGAAAACTTCACCTTCGCTGGTGTGTGGGAGTTTAAGGGCGACGATGTTGCGCCGCAGCTCCACAAAGAACCACTGATTTACGAAAACGTTAAACTGGCGACCCGCAGCTACAAATAAGCCAACCCATACGAACGATGGAAAAAACAATGAATCTCACACTCCGTGTTTGGCGTCAGAAGAACCGCCTTTCTGTTGGGCAATTCGAAACGTATCAACTCTCTGATGTTTCCGAGGACTCCTCTTTTCTCGAGATGCTCGATATTCTCTCAGAGCAGCTCGTTGCCGACGGTCATGAACCTGTGGCCTTTGACCACGATTGCCGCGAAGGTATTTGCGGTATGTGTTCGATGACGATTAACGGGCAGCCGCACGGCCCCGAAAATGGAACCACCGCCTGCCAATTGCACATGCGTCACTTCCATGACGGTCAGACGATCACTATTGAGCCATGGCGCGCCAAGCCGTTTCCGGTCATTAAAGATCTGGTGGTCGACCGCTCGCCACTCGATAAGATTATTCAAGCGGGAGGCTTTATCACGGCTCGTGCGGGCAGTGCAGTCGACGCCAACGCCATGCCCATCGCCAAGCAAACGGCCGATTACGCGATGGATGCGGCCGCTTGTATTGGCTGCGGGGCCTGTGTTGCCGCTTGCCCGAACGCTTCGGCTATGCTCTTCACTTCGGCTAAGGTGGCGCATATGAATAGTCTGCCACAGGGCCAGCCGGAGAAGCATCGCCGCACATTGGCTATGGTCACAACTATGGACGGTGAAGGTTTCGGAGGTTGCACTAATATCGGTGAGTGTGAAGCGTCTTGTCCGAAGAATATTCCCCTCGATATGATCGCGCACCTCAACCGCGATTATGCTCTGGCTCAGCTTAAGAATTTCTTTGAGCCTGTCGCTTAACTCGCCCCCAGAGAATACCATGGCGAATCCGATGATGAATGCTGGCTTGCCAGCCAGTATCTAATTCACCGAAACTGTCTTCCATGGCAGATTCATGGGAAACCCTTAAACTATTGGCCGATTCCACGCGGGTGCGCATCCTTTCCCTCTTGACTCGTGAGGAGCTCTCAGTCGCCGAGCTGCAGGAGGTGCTCGACATGGGGCAGTCCCGTATTTCCTCACACCTAGGTCTGCTGCGGCAAGGCGAACTCGTCCACGACCGCAGGGAGGGGAAGAAGACCTTTTATGCGATCAACCGAAATTTCGACACTCAGGGCTTGGCTCTGATGGAGGCTGCCTGTGCCTCGGTCGAGGCCTCAGAGCAGATTGCCTCCGACTGCGCGAATCTAAAGCGTATTCTCGAAAAGCGGAAGCAGCAGTCAGAGCAATATTTCAACTCGGTTGCTGGGCGTTTGGGTAAAAACTACTGCCCCGGGCGTAGCTGGGAGGCGATTGGACATTTTTTGCTCCACCTCACTCCCAAAATTACGATTGCTGATCTCGGGGCGGGCGAGGGTTTGATCTCGCAATTGCTGGCGCGCCGCGCCGAACAAGTCATTTGCATCGACAATTCGCCGAAGATGGTCGAATTCGGGAGTGAGTTGGCTGAGAAAAACGGCTTTGCCAATTTAAGCTATAAGCTCGGTGATATCGAAGAGGTGCCCTTGGAATCCGACAGCGTCGACTTGGCTCTGCTCAGTCAGGCGCTGCACCATGCGCAGCATCCCGAGGCCGCGGTGCGGGAGGCCTACCGTATATTGAAGCCTGGAGGTGAATTGATCATTATCGATCTTCTCGAGCACCATTTCGAGAAAGCCCGTGAACTCTATGCCGACGTCTGGCTGGGGTTTTCTGAAAATGCGCTCTATCAGCAATTGAAAGCTACTGGCTTTCGTAAAATCGAAGTCAACGTCGTCGCACGCGAATCAGAAGAGCCTAATTTTCAGACGGTTCTAGCTAGCGGTGTGAAATAAGCCAAAGTGGCGGCAACCTTCGAGCACGCCGCTCGTCGCCGGACTCCTAGCCAGATAGAGTCGATCCGGAAGGCCGCGCTCGTGCATCCTCTTGCTCACCTTATCCGCGAGTGCAGGACTGCCGTTGGCGACGATGATCGCGCGGAATCCACTGACTAGCGCTGCGTAGTCGTTACCCGAGTCGCCGGAGTAGATCACTTCGTCCGGGTGAAAGTTTGCGTGCTTACTTAGCCATATAAGCGCATAGGCTTTGGAGATGCCGCTCGGCATCACATCCAACAAGCCGCAGTTTAAGAAGGGATCCAAACTCCCCATACAGTTGTAGGGAAGTTTTGCTTCTTGGAGTCGAATTTTGATCCGTTCGACTAATTGTTGCACGGCCCCAGCCGATGACTGATAGCTGGTCTTGAAGCGCTGTTGATGCTCGAGGGGTTGTAGCTCCAGGCCTTCGATGGTGCTAAGTGTATCTTCAATTACCTGCCGGTCTACGCCGCTCGACATTGCTGCGACGTGCCTTTCATACGCGGAGAAAGCATGATAGCCGTCACTGTCGCGCCTATAGATCGCGCTACCCACATCGCATACGATCCAGTCGGGTGCCGGGAGATCGTATTGTTCGATGGCGTCGATGGCAGACTCAAAGTGCCGACCGGTCACATACACGAGTTTCGATTTTGTGGCGACCAAAGATTCTTTGAGTATAATCAAATCTTTGTTATTATCGGGCGTATTTGGCAAAGGAATGAGAGTGCCGTCAAGATCGGTGGCGAGGACCGAGGGAGCAATTTCAGATTGAGGATTGAAATGATTCATAGGATGGCGTTATATGATATGTGCGCGTAAGGCTTCAAGGTGCGCCTAAGTGCCTTGTTAATCTTAAGTTGCCGACTATACATGATAATCAGTGAATCACTAGCAGGAGCTGAAACAAACCCAAAAACCTCACCCCTCGTAGTGTTTGGCGAAGTACTCTTTGACTGTTTTCCCGATGGTCAGCAAATACTGGGAGGCGCTCCCTTCAACGTTGCATGGAGTTTGTGTGGTTTCGGTCAATCACCCATATTTATTAGTGCGGTTGGAGACGACGAAGAGGGGCGTAAGATCTTATCCCAAACAAATATGTGGGGGATGTCCACTGAAGGCCTACAGACGGATGTGGAGCATGCCACGGGTTTGGTGCAAGTGACGGTTGACGTCGACGAGCCGAGTTATGATATCTGTGAGAGGCGCGCGTGGGATTTTATCGAAGACGATGGCTGGTTAGCGACTGATATGATCTACCACGGGCTCCTCGCTTTACGGAGTGAACGTAGTCGCGCCACGTTCGAGGCCTTGGTTCATCGTTCCAGGGCGAAGCGTTTTTTCGATATCAACTTGCGGCCACCTTACGACTCCATGGAGTTGGTCAAAAAGTGGATCCGTGATGTCGATTGGCTTAAGTTGAATATCGATGAGTTGCAGTCCTTGCTCGGTTTGCCGAGGATTGAATTTGCGGATGCTGCAGGTGCCGTTGAGAAACTTCGTGCTGAATACGGCATTCGCAATCTTCTCCTCACTGGCGGTAGTCAAGGGGCGTGTATTTTTGGCGAATCTGGGCAGGCCGCCTGTATGCCCGCGCCGAGGCCAGATCCTTTTGTCGATACGGTGGGTGCGGGCGATTCATTTTCGGCGTATACCATACATGGGATATTAACAGGTATGCCGGTCGCAGAAATAATAAAGAATGCCAGTCGTTTTGCAGCCAGAGTCTGTGGGATTCAAGGTGCCACCACCCTCGACAGGAGATTTTACCAATAGGATATTATTATGGCTAAAGAAAAAGGACTACGCATCGCACTGATCAGCCTTCACGGCCTGATCCGCGGCGAAGAACTTGAATTGGGCCGCGACGAAGACACTGGCGGACAGACACGCTATGTCTTGGAACTTGCCCGTGCGCTCTCCGAGCGCGATGACATTGAGCGGGTTGACTTGATTACTCGAGAGATCATTGACGATAAGGTGTCGGACGACTACGCCAAGCTCGAGGAGCAAATTGCGGAGAAGGCTTATATCGTGCGTATTCCATTCGGCCCCAAGCGCTACTTGAGTAAATCCAAGCTCTGGCCGTATATGGAGATGTTTGTCGATCAGTGCCTGAGCTATTTCCAGAGAACGCGCTCGGTGCCAGATGTCATTCATGGCCACTATGCTGATGCTGGCTACGGAGGTGGGCAACTTGCCCGGCTACTCGGAGTGCCGTTTGTTTTCACCGGTCATTCATTAGGGCGCGTTAAACAGCGCCGCCTGGAAGATTCAGGTTTAAGTGCGGACAAAATTGAATCTCGCTATGCCATCTCAAGCCGCATCGAGGCGGAAGAGTTCGCTCTGGAGACCTGCTCGCTGATCTGTACCAGCACCCACCAGGAGGTGAAGGAACAATACGAACAGTATGAAAACTACATCCCTGAGCGAATGGAGGTGATTCCCCCAGGTGTCGACTTGAGCGCTTTTCATCCGCCAGTGGAGGGTGAGCCGACTTCGCAACTGGCGAAGGACGTGAATGCCTTCTTGCATAATCCTGAAAAGCCGATGGTGGTCGCGATGGCCCGACCTGACGAGCGCAAGAACCTGGAGATGCTCGTGAAGACCTACGGCGAGTCGCCCCAGCTCCAGCGTGAGGCCAACCTTGTACTTATTATGGGTACGCGTGGGGATATACGGGAAATGCCACCTGGGCAGCGGACTGTTTTAACGAACGTGCTGACTCTGATTGATGTCTACGATCTCTATGGTAAAGTCGCTTACCCCAAAAATCATGCGGCTGCTGACGTAGCCACACTTTACCGCGAGATCACCAAGTCGCGCGGGGTCTTTGTCAATGCGGCGATGACGGAGCCATTCGGCTTAACTTTGCTTGAAGCTGCGGCCAGCGGCGCGCCGATTATCGCTACCAATGACGGCGGGCCCACTGATATTATTGCCAACTGTAAAAATGGCGCATTGGTGGATCCATTCGATTCCAAATCGATAGAAAAAGCGATCCTACATGCCCTGATCGAGCCTGCGCAATGGGATGAGTGGTCGCAGGCAGGTTTGGAGAACGTAAATATTTATTATTCTTGGCACCGTCATGTGGAGCGCTACCTGCGGGATATCAAAGAGGTGCTGGGGGACTCTGATGTGCCGCCTCCTATCGCCCGTGGTCGCACCACTAAGCGCTTGCCGCAGGTCGACCGCCTGATCATTGCGGATATCGACAACACGCTGACTGGCGATGATGATGCGATGCACGACTTTTTCAGGCTTATTGGGGAGGCGGAAGACCATATCGGCTTCGGCATCGCCACCGGACGTCGCTACGAGGAAGTCATGGAACTGATGGTCGAGTATGAAATTCCCCACCCGGAAGTTCTGATTACATCAGTCGGCACGGAAATCTACTACGGCAAAAACTACACGCTGGATACGAGCTGGCGTAAGCATATTGACTTCCGCTGGAACCCGGAGCAGATCCGAAGAGTGCTTGAGCAGGTCGACGGTTTGTATCTTCAAGAAGAACACGAGCAATCGACCTACAAGATTAGCTATCAAGTCGACTTTGCTATCGCGCCGAAGCTGGCCGCGATTAAGCGTATCCTGCGTGAGAATGGCGTCCGTGCTAAGTGTATCCTTTCGCTGGGCATGTTCCTCGATATTATTCCATCGAGGGCGGGTAGTGGTATCAGCATACGCCATATGGCTTATAAATGGGGGTTCCCTTTGGAGCATATCCTGATTGCCGGTGATTCGGGAAACGACGAAGAAATGCTGGCCGGTAATACGCTGGGTGTCGTCGTCGGCAACTATAGTTCGGAACTGGAGAAGCTGCGCAAATACCCACGCGTCTACTTTGCCGAAAAATCGCATGCCGCAGGGATTATTGAGGGGATCGAGTATTACAACTTTCTCGATCAAATCACAATTCCCAACGAAAAAATGATAGGTTCCGAAGATGCCTGACCTGAATTTAGTCTACGAGGCCAGCCGCACACTCCGACGTATACAACCTAAGATTCAGGAGAAAATCGACGGAGCTTCGGATTCCACCTGTAGCGCTGCACTGCTTGGAGAAACGATCGACGCCCGCTTGGCCGAGCACTGGCCGCGCTTGTTCGAGCTGCTTTACCGCTTATATGGGGCGCACTACGATTTCTTTTATTATATTGAAAGAATCCTCCTCACCGCAGTCGATTCTTGGTTGGATCGACCCGAAGATCTGCGTCAGCTCGATCTGCGCCGCGAAAATGATCCTACTTGGTATCTCTCGGAGCGCATGGTCGGAGGCTCGCTCTACGTCGATCTTTTCAGTGATGACCTCAACTCCCTGCGCGATAAAATACCTTATCTCAAAGACCTCGGGCTGACGTATGTGCACTTAATGCCTTTGTTTAAGGCTCGTGAGGGCAACAGCGATGGAGGCTACGCCATTAGTGATTACCGTAGTGTCGATAAACATCTGGGCACGATGGAGGAGTTGCGTGCCTTGACGCACGATTTCCGTGCAGTCGGTATCTCACTGGTCATTGATTTTGTTTTCAACCACACCGCCGACGACCACGAGTGGGCTATCCGTGCGCAAGAGGGCGACCGCGAATACATGGATTACTACTACATGTATCCGGATCGTGACGTGCCTGAGCAATACGAACGTACTCTTCGCGAAATCTTCCCGACCCTTCGCCGGGGTAACTTCACTTGGCATGAGGGGACCCAGCGCTGGATTTGGACGACATTTAACAGCTTTCAATGGGATCTCAAATACGCCAACCCCGAGGTTTTCCGAGCCATGGCGGAAGAGATGCTCTTCCTTGCCAACACCGGCGTGGAGATCCTCCGTCTTGATGCAGTCGCCTTTATTTGGAAGCGAATGGGGACGACCTGCGAAAACTTGCCCGAAGCTCACCTTTTGATTCAGGCTTTTAACGCGGTTTGCCGTATCGCTGCTCCGGGCCTTGCTTTCAAGTCGGAGGCCATCGTCCATCCTGACGAGGTGGTCAAATATATCAGTACCGAGGAGTGTCAGATCTCCTACAACCCGACACTCATGGCCTTACTTTGGGAGGCTCTTGCCACTCGCGATACCAAGTTACTCAAGCATTCGGTCGGGCACCGTCAATATCTCTTGCCGGGGACTGTTTGGGTTAATTATCTCCGGAGCCACGATGACATCGGCTGGTCTTTTGATAATGAGGATGCCTGGTCAGTTGGTATCAACCCCGAAGACCACCGCAATTTTCTCAACAGTTTTTATACAGGCAGTTTCAAAGGTTCTTTTGCCAGCGGCGTGCCTTTTCAGCGCAATCTCGACACCGGCGATATGCGCGTCTCCGGTACGATGGCTTCGCTGGCCGGCTTGGAGCAGGCTCTAGTGGCCGACGATGCATTGCTGATTGAGATGGCGCTGCGTCGCATACGCATGCTTTATGGTGTGCTTTGCAGTATCGGAGGCATCCCGCTCATCTTTCTTGGGGAAGAGTGGGGCATGTTAAACGATTACGATTATCTCGCAGATCTAGAAAAGAAAGAGGACAGTCGTTGGGTGCATCGTCCAAAGATGAATTGGGCGCTCCTTAAAGATCTCAAAAAAAAGAAACGCTCTCCGCGTGTGCGCATTTTTCGCGATATCCAGATGCTCTTTGAGCACCGTAAAAACTGCCCGGCCTTTACCGGTAGCCAGATGCGCTTACTGCATACGGATAATACCCATGCGATCAGCTTCCTTCGTTGGAACGAAGGCTACCGACTGGTCGTAGTCGCCAACTTTTCCGATGCCCCACAAACGGTCAATATGCGCCGTTTACGCACGGAGGGCTTAGCGCACTTCTTTAAGGATGTTCTCAGTGAGCGAACGATCTCCACGCACGACGACTTCGACTTAGAGCCTTATGAACTGCTTTGGTTGGAAGAGGATTAAGGGAGGTGCCATATTAAACACGGGGTCAGGCGGCCATCCCGCTTAGCGGGAAAACCGCATACGTAGGTCCGCTCCTTTAGGTGCGGGACGCGTTCCGGCAACTGTTGCGGTTTGTGTTCGCCCCCGTGGATTTAATGGCACCCGATTAAGGGCACTGCTGGAAAGCTCCCTTGAAACGAACGCAGATTTTTTTGTAATGGCTAAAGCGACGCCCGCATTAGGTTTACTTTTCTTCTAATGCCTGATCGGGGTCTTTCGGCGATAATCCTTCAACTGTGGCGTCGGAGGGGGCCGCAGTTTCCTCTACGACTGCTTCAATCGTCGCTCCCGCCGTAGAACCAGCGGCTGTCTCGTGTGTATCGGATGCCTCGGGTGTATTGGGTGCCTCGGGTACCTCGGGTGAAGGCTCGGCCTGAGCTTCAGGCTCTGTAGCCACAATCTCGGGACTGGTCTCCTGCGCGGTGACTTCCTGAAGCTCTGCTTCAGTCTTACTTTTGAGCTCCCGCTCTGGGTTTGTCGCCGGCTTCGGCTTGAGCGCTTTCGGTTTAGCTTCTGGCATTGGAGGCGCTGCAAACAAACGGCCATCTCCGTATTCGGTGACATAGCCTTCGGTGATCAGCCAGCGCAGATCAATCATGAGTTGACGCAACTTCTTTTCGTCTTCCGCGCTCAATTCTGCCTTGGGTGTGGCCTGGGTAGACGCTTTCGCATCTTCGCTGATGGCAGGGGCGGCTTCGGTGCTAGTGGTGGCATCGGTTGTGGCGTCTCCCTCGTCTCTGGCTTCGGCTTCAGCTTTGGCTTTTGCGGCAGCTTGGACTTCTGCCTCGGTCATCTTAAGTTCTTCCGGCTTCTGTTTTTCGGTGTCGATACCGATGTATTCCTTCGGTAATTTGGAGGCGGGTATATTTGGATGCTTCTCGATGAAATCGATCAAGTTGCGTATCGAATCCGTAAAAACAGTCGAGGCGTCTCGGAATTTGCGCTTGACCGCACAGACAAAGGAAACCCCCTTGGAACCTTTTTTGTAGACGGCGAATTTATGGCGACGTAGGCGTCCACGGATGTTGTTGGCCGAATCGAGCGGAAAGTGCTTTTGATGCTCGACGTAGGCTTCGACAGATTTCCGGATGTTGCTTGCTGGGAGCCGTTCGAGGTCCCGTCCAGCGAAGCGAACGGCTTCGCTGCTGCCGACGACTTGCTCCTTGCGGTGCCGCAAAAGGAAGTGGCGTGCGACATCAAGTGTCTCAAACGATTCCGGTTCCCCCTCTTGGCGGTCTTTGACCATGTAGCGCGCACCCTTTTTCATCGATTCGAGCCAAGCGTCAATTTGCTCCTGTTCTTTAACTCCTTCGATCTTCGAGGTGAATCGTTCGAAGGACATGCCGTTAATGCGGGCCGCGTAGTGGCGTTGGATGAACTCCTGATAGCGGTGATAGTTCGGCGGCCCGAGGAGTTCTCCAGTTATAGTGCAGCGGTTGATCATCTGGAAATTACCCTTGGGCGGGTCGATTTCGATCTCTTCGATGTCGAAGAATAGGTCGAGATGGTTTGTAATGACGTAGCTGATTGCCTCCTCTTCCGTTTCGAAGGGGAGGTGGCCTGGCACCGAGTAGTAAAGTTGCGCGGGTTCGCCGCCTCTGGAGCTCTTGGGCGAGACCACGACGATGTAGCGGTCGGGTTTTTCCAGGAGCAGGTGCGCGATATCAAACAGCTGATACGTCCGTGCGCTGGAGCGCAGGCGGTTGATTAGTGCCTCGAAAGCTTCGTCCTGCGGATAGAGGTCGACCTCCACCGTCGGTACGAAGGGAGCAGGGGCTGCGGGACGACCGCGGCGTTCATCGCGCCGACTTGGTTCACCACCTGGATGACCGCGGCGCTCGGATTGACTGTCACGACCGACCGAGCGACTGCCCCCGGAGCGTCGATCGCGTGGACCGCTTCCGCTGCTGCGTTTGCCTGTTGCTTCAGAACCGTAGTGCTTCGGGCGTGCAGGCTTAGCGTTAGCATCCGCCCAATTCGGGCCGAAATCTAGGCCGGAAAGTGAATTCAGGTCGAGGGCCTGTTGGGGCGCCTCAGGTTTGTTGTTTGCTGGTGTGTCAGCCATGACTATTAGGGATAAACGCGACCGCGTGAAGAGCGGGCACGTGAGTTGTGGTTAATGTATACATGTTGGTAGAGTAAATTACTTCAACATACAAGCATGCGGACGGCCTTTTTGGGGAAAGTTGGCAATTTTTTTGAATTTTATGTTGATCTCCCAAAAAAGCTACCTATCACCTTCCAACTTCGCTACGCATACGTAGTCCATCGGTCGAGTGGTGGAATTGGCAGACACGCATGATTAAGGGTCATGTGCCGTGAGGCGTGAGGGTTCAAGTCCCTCCTCGACCACCATTCTGGGTTTAGGGTAATACGTGGGGCTACACTAAGGTTCAATCATAGCGCCGGCGGAGGTTGGTCGGCAGAATGCCGAGCTCTTCGCGATATTTGGCTACGGTACGGCGAGCGATCTTGATATCCTTCTCTTTAAGCTGATCGACGATGTTTTGATCGCTGAAAGGTTTAGCTGGGTTTTCCTGTTCAATAATTTGGCTGATCATATCTTTGATTGTTTTGTTCGAGACTGACTCGCCGTTGCCGGCTTTGTAGCCGGGGGTGAAAAAATATTTGAATGCGAAGACCCCGTGCGGGGTGCGGATATATTTATTGGCGATAGCGCGGCTCACTGTGGTCTCGTGCACGCCAACTGTCTCGGCGATGGTGCTCATGGTAAGTGGGCGCAGCTTGGAGACCCCGACTTCGAAAAATTCGTTTTGGAATTTGAGGATCTCTCGGGTGATACGCTCGATCGTTTGCTGGCGTTGCTCGATCGAATTAATGAGGAATTTGCCCGAGCGCATGCGTTCCAGCATAAACTCTTTTTCGGCTTTGTTTAAGTTGCCTTTGGCCAGCATGTCTTTGTAAACACCGCTGATACGCAGGCGGGGTATGTAGTCGTTGTTAAGGACGATCTGCCACTCGTCGTACTCATCCTGAAAGACGCTAGCGTCCGGCTCAATGACCGTATTGCTGTCGGCGCTGAAGCGCTTACCTGGGGCGGGTTCGAGTGTGGAGATTTCTTCGATCGCATCCTGGATGTCTTCGGGGCTGGCACCTGTCTTGCGTTTGAGTTCGGGCACACGCCGGCGAACGAGCAGGTTGAAATGCTCACGTAGGATTTTAGAGGCGAGTGAGTCGCCGCGCCCACGCAGTTCGAGTTGCGTGGCTAAGCAGTCTTCCATATTCTCGCTACCAATGCCCGGAGGATCGAAGGTTTTCAATAGCGCTGTGGCTTTTTGCACAATGCCGTAGGGGATGCGTGAAGTCAGCGCGATGTTGGAGATCGTCTCGGTGAGATAGCCGTTGTCATCCAAACTGCCGATCAGATAGTAAAGAGCTTCGCGCTCTTGATCGTCACAGTCGGTCAATTCGGCCTGCTCGATTAAGTGCTGCTGCAAGGAGACGCTTTCGGTCAGCGAGTTTAGGAAGTAGTCGCGGCGCTCTTCATCTTCTGCGGTGTAGGACTGGCCGGAGTTTTCCTGTGCGAATTGTTCGCGCATGTCTTCGCTCATGCGCTCCAATGCACTGAAGTCCTCTGCGTTGAAGTCGAGTTCTTCGTTCGCTTCGCGTTCATTTTCATTCGTCGACTCTCGGTGTTCTTCGACGCTGATGCTGTCAACCGGGAGTTCCTCCAGTAGCGGGTTGGTTTGCAGCTCCTCCAAAATGGAGGTTCGCAGTTCGACGGCGGGTGCTTGCAGGATCTTCAGGGAATTGCGCAGCTGCGGCGCCAGAACGAGTGTCTGTGCTTGCTTCTGTACTTGTTGAAATCCTTGTGAACTCATGCTCTGAAATAGATCGTATCTCCTGTTGCCGATTCGTCGCCCTCTAGGCCGGATCCCGCGGCTGGCTTGCATCTCTCTGTTCTGAGCAGGCCACTGATTTGACCAATAGGGTGGGTTTGTGCACTATGAGTAAGGATGCGATTAGCCACCTGCCGGGCTTCACCGACGACATGACAGCCAAACTCTTCGATCTTGGAGTCGGCTTCTTGGATTCGTTTCACTGCGACGCGCTGCTCGAATCGGCCGGCTCTATTTTGCTGAGCTTCATTGACAAAGGCCATAGCACCTTCGGCGATCATCCGCAGAAGTTCGAAATGCAACTCGTTGAATATATACTTAGGCTGACTCACGGGACTCATGAAATCCCTTTGGGTGAAGTATCGCAAGCGGATTTGTCAAACTAGCATGAAAAATGCTTCACAATATTATGCTTATATAAATCCATGCTAGCAGACATGTGATTAGAGTGAGCCCAAGTGCCGCCTATAGGCTGTTGCGGACACCGACGCGCTCGTCGAAGTGGCAATGTGCTGCGAGCGGGAGTGTCGCCCGCGTTGTCAAGTTTCGGCCTAGCTTAGCGGAGATCAGAGTGCGCCCATTGACTGCCCAACCTGAGGCGTCGAGGAGGGGAGCGAGTGTGCGTTTCCGGAGTTTGAGCCAGGCGATGAGCATGGAGGGCAGGGAAATCATCAAGATGCATCCAAGGATGACAAGCGGTAGTTCCCACCAGGTGAGTGACTTCATGGTGTTGAAGAGCGAGGCCAGGCCTGCGCCGACGGCGCCGAGGGCGATTCCACCAGCTGCCAGCATGGCCGCGACTCCTCCAAAGGCAGGGCTACTGGCGCTTTGACCAGAACCGTTGGATACGTTGCCGATGGTGTCGACGCCGGTTTCCATTTGTTTTTGCATCGCCTTGTCGCGGGTCACTGCCCATTGCTCGATTTTCTCGCCAATGAGACGGCCAGTACGCACATAGGGGCGGAAGAAGGCCTCATGGATGCTGATCGGATTCTCGATCAGGCGCACAATTGTGGTATCCCAGAGGAGTCCGCCCCGGTCGCGGAAGACGCCGTTGCGGCCGACGATTAAGTTGGCCGAATCGCCGGCCGTAAAGACTGCAGCGATGTGAAATTTGGCGGGCGAGTCTTCGCGTCGGCATTCGCAGTAGGCAACGAAGGCGCGGGAGAGGCTTGCCAGGACGGAGTGTTTGGTGGGGTCGCCGACGCGGAGGCAAAGGTGGCACTCACGTCCATCCAGAAAGAGTTCGCCCGCTTGGAAAATGGCAGAGACGGATTCGTCATAGAACTGTTTGAAATTAACGTAGTTGTTGAGCAGTGCGACGAGGTCGCGATGGTAGCGGGCTAGCTTTTCAACGCTGTCAATAGCTTTCATCTCGGGGGCGAGTTGAGCGTCTTCGTCGAGCAGCGCGTTGATTTTGTCCTGGAGGTCTGTTTTAAGGAGGTCCCTGACCCGCTGGATTTTGAGTTTATCCACGCGGGTCTCGGGTTTGGACTGCCTCCATTTGCGGTAGGCTCCGAAGCGTTTTTTCACCTCCTGCCACTCCTCGTGCTCCAATGAATCTCCTAGACCGATGCCAAGCGGTCGGATGACTTTCTCGCTGAGCTGACGCATCCGCTGGCGCCATTCTGGGTTGATCCCTTCGAAAATGGGCACGGTCGAAGTCGGGGCTACTCTGGCCAGTGGTAGGCGCTCGATGTCTTGACGCGGCAGTGAAAAATCCTCGTCAGAGATCGCGGAATAGAGGGAGGTGTTCGGGTTGAGTGGGGCCTCCGCTCGCTCGTCAAAAGCGGCCAGTTGGCAACGGGCGAAAAAGTCGTCGATCTTCTTTTCCACCGCGAGGAAGTGCTTGAATGCATCCGGTGTGGACTCACCGAGGGGGAATACGTCTTCGCCTTTTCGGGTATTCACTTCACCTTCTGTCCACCACTGGTCGTAGAGCTTCAGTTCGTCGAAAAAGCGCTTCGTTTTTTCTTGGGTCACGCCCGGTTCGCCGCTGCGGTCGGTTTCGGCACCCAGGCAGTCCATTATCTCGCCGATTAAGTCCTGCACCGCCTGCTCGTCGCAGGCGTCCTTGGCGATCACGCCGTCGCCATTCAGACGTGAGTTCCTGTAGATTTGCTCAATGTTAGCGGCCTGCCCTACGGAGATCGTCGTCGCATCGGCCGCGCCCATATTAGCGAGGATACGCTTGGCCGAGGCAAGTAGTTTGACGCCTTCTTCGTCGTCCTTGTTGATTGCGGCGAGGGGGAGGTCGCCGCCTTCGAAGAGGGATTCCGGCTTAGAGAGGCGGGCCAGCGTCCATTGCACCGCGGTCAGCATTTCCTCGATCCGCACCCGACCGTCGGCATCGTTATCGATGAGTGAGAGCGTGCGCCGATCGATTTCGAGATCGTTGACCGGGCAGCTCAGAGCCACCCAAAGTTTCGGATCGAGCGTGTCCAGCGCGCGCAGATCTTCGACGGTGTTGAGTTGCACTTGAAAAATGCCCCCTCTCCGCGTGAAGTTCCAAGGATGTTGACCGCTAGTGCTTATTATGTGGCTCATGTCGCTAAGAAACAAACTTCGTTCAGCCACACAGTTCAAACATATAGAGCACTCGGATTGACAGATGGAGTTCGGACGCTTTTCGTATACCTATGATCACGCTCACAGATAAAGCAGTCGCACAAATTCGTAAATTAGAGGCTGATAAAGCTACCGATGGGCAACGTCTCCGCATCTTTGTCGAAGCCGGCGGATGTTCGGGCTTCGAATACGGCATGTCCTTCGATGCCAAAAAAGATGACGATCAAATACTGGAAAGTAACGGCGTCTCATTCCTGATCGACGCGACGAGCCTGGAGTATCTGGACGGCAGCGTGGTCGACTTTGACGACGGCCTGGGCGGCAAAGGTTTCGATATCCGGAATCCAAATGCCAGCAGCACCTGTGGTTGTGGACGTTCGTTTAATTAAGTAGCCGCCTAAAACCGCAGATTTTCCGCCTTTACGCTTGCCTTGATGCACTCGATGGCTATCCATCTCCGCTTTCCTGTTCACTAGGGGCAGGGAGAGCGGGGCATTTCGCCCCATAAACCGACACACATATAAAAGAAACATCGTTTCTCCCGGAGTGGTTTTCCGGGCTTTGAACACACCATGAATACCACACCTAAAGACCTCCTTGACGCAGGCGTTCACTTCGGCCACCAGCTTCGCCGCTGGAATCCAAAGTCCAAGCCCTACGTCTACGACAACCGCAACGGCATCTCCATTATCGATTTGGAGAAAACACACGCCCTCCTCGAAAAGGCCTACGCCAAGATCGAAGAGACGGTCGCTTCCGGCAAAGATGTGCTTTTTATCGGCACTAAGAAGCAAGCGCAGGAAATCATGCGTGAAGCGGCTACTGCCTGCAACATGCCTTTCTGTGTGAATCGCTGGATGGGTGGAGGCCTGACCAATTTTACAACCATCAAGAGCTCGCTCGCGAAATACCGCAAGTTCCTTAAAATGGATCAGGAAGGCGAACTCGAGAAGCTTCCCGGTAAGGAAGAAGCCGCCATCCGCCGCCAAATGAGCCGGATGAACCGCAACTTCGAAGGCATGCTAGATGTGACAGAGCTACCCGCTGCGGTCTTCGTCGTGGACACGAAGAACGAAGAAATCGCCGTGTCCGAAGCCAACCGCCTCGGCATCCCCGTAATCGGCTTGGTCGATACCAATTCTGACCCCACTGTGCTCGATTACCCGATTCCTGGTAATGATGACGCCGTGAAGTCCATTCGCATTATCGTCGAAACCATTCTTGAAGCCGCCCAAAATGGTCTGTCTCAGCGCGAAGCCAAGAAAGTGCAAAAGAGCGCCGGCCCGATCATCCGCGAGCAAGTCTTCGAGCAGCAAGGTGACGTAGAGGTGACTCTGCCCGCCGGTTATGGTGAAGATGACGCTCCTGTTCCCCAGGTAGCGGAAGCCTCTCTGCCTGAAGCAGCGGCCGATGAGCCCGTTGTTGAAACGACGCCAGAAGCTACCGAGGAGACCAAGTAGTCGACTGCGGACTGATATCTTAAGAATTTTAAACAACTTAGAAAATATGAGTGTACAAATTAATGCTAAAATGGTCGGTGAGCTGCGCGAAAGCACAGGTGCTGGACTGATGGATTGTAAGAAAGCCTTGGTCGAAGCCGAAGGTGATTTCGAAAAAGCCGTAGAGCTTCTGCGCAAGAAGGGCATGGCAACCGCCGCTAAAAAAGCCGGCCGCGATGCCAGCGACGGCCTCATCGACACTTACATCCATTTGGGGGGTAAGGTAGGCGTTATGATTGAAGTCAGTTGCGAAAGTGACTTCGTCGCCAAGACCGCGGATTTCAAGCAATTCGTGAAAGACATCGCCATGCACATCGCGGCGACCAACCCCGTCTGCGTCTCTCGCGAACAGGTCGATCCTGAGATCATCGCAGCCGAGCGCAAAGTCGCCGAAAGCCAAGCCGAAGGTAAGCCCGCCCAGGCGATCGAGAAGATCGTCGAAGGCAAACTCAATAAGTTCCTCAGCGAGTCCTGCCTTCTCGAACAAGCTTACGTCAAGAATCCTGACCAAACCGTGCAAGAAGTCCTGACCTCCATGATCGCCAAGATGGGCGAGAACATGCAGATCAAGCGCTTTGCCCGCTTCCAAGTCGGCGCCTAAGTTCTTTTCAAAAAGTTTTTGAAAGTTTCAGCCCCGCTTCGTGAGAAGCGGGGCTTTTCTTTATTTCGAGAGTGGACGCCGGGCGCACTCAAAAAGCTTCTAACTACTCACCGTTGAATCACATTTTGACCCTGTAGGGGGGGTGTGCGGGATTTGCTTGCCAGAAGCGCGTCCTTAATCAACCTACCGAATTTCTTGGATGCGGGCGTAGCTCAGTTGGATAGAGCATCGGTTTTCTAAACCGACGGTCCTGGGTTCGAATCCCAGCGCCCGTACCATGGCGAAGCCGTCTAACTACCGCTTTAGCGGAATTGGGATGAAGAACCCGTAAGAAGGGTTCGACGCAGGGAGCGCAGCGACCGGAGAAGGGGCATCCGACTTGTCCGCCGTAGCTCGAAGAGCGAAG
>DLQD01000081.1 GCA_002480015.1 Opitutia bacterium UBA7441 | reverse complement strand
CACTCCCCACTCGCGGCGCAGCCGTGCGCCTTCACTCTACTCGAAGTGATTCTCGCGGTCACGATTGCCGGAGCACTACTGGCAGCCGCCGCCTCGCTGATGGTATCGGTCTCCACCGTCTGGATGGAGCGCCAAGATCGGCACTTTTTCGAGGATCACGTCGATGGGGTCTCTGAATTTCTCCAAGCTTGCTTCACTCGCGCAGGCACGGCGATCGCGAACAGCCAATCCGACGGAGAAAGCGCGAATGGCCCAAGCGCTTCCTCAAACACCTCCACAGGCACCATAGACACACCCACCGCGGGCGATGTGACCATTGACATTAGTTATGCTGGAGATACCGGCGGCTCCACCTCGAGCGAAAAAACAAACTCAGCGGGCGGCTCCTCGCTCATCAGCACTGCGGAAGATCCCGTCAGCTGGTCAAAGCCCCCCGGCTATGCGGATTATCAGGATCCGCTCTTAAACTTCGGGCTAAAGGATACCCCAGCTCTGCTCATTCAAACTGAGGATGCCCCCACTGTGGGAGTCGAAGCTTTTCTTTATTTCGACAAAGACGAAGGTCTCAGCCTACTCTGGTTTACACCGCTGCAGGAAGACTCTGAAGACCTCAACGACCTCCGCCGCACACCGATCAGCGATCTGATCACGAAGGTCGAATACGTCTATTGGGACGAACGCTTTGAAAAATGGGAAACGGAAACCGAGCCAAAAGAGGGCGAAGGCGAGGAACAGTACATCCTCCCCCGCTTCCTCAAGCTCACGTTCGCGTTTCAGGGTGAAATCAAAGTCCGCACTCTGACGATCCCCGTCCCCTCTCAATCCGCCCTGATTTTCTAACATGATCCCACCCATCCAACGTAGGGGCGGCACTTTCCACTCTCTACTTCCCACTTCCCACTCCCGCCGCAGGCGGGACGGCAGCGTCCTCGTCGCCGTCCTTGCGATCATCCTCCTGCTGACCTTCATCATCACTCGTTTCATGGAGGAGGCAGTCGAAGACCTCGAGTACCGCGCGATTTTCAACGAGCCGGCCGACGTCCGCTCCTTCACTTACAGTATGCTCGAAGTAGCACTGGCCACTGTCCACGAAGTGGCCTTGATCGACGAAGGGAAGCTCTACGCGCCCGAGCAAGGCTGGGCGGATCCGCTCAGCTACGCCGGCGTCGAGGTGCCGAATGGTTGGGAGGTGCAAATCCAACTCCAGGACGAAAGCGGCAAGCTCCCTCTCAACACCATGAACGAGGCCACACTCAACCGCATGCTGGAGGAGAGCTTCGACTTCGACTTCGGCACCGCACGGGAGCTCAGCAGCATGCTGCTCGACTGGATCGACGCCGACGATAGCCGCCGCCTCAACGGTGCCGAGTCCGAGGACTACCTCCGCCGCAACCCACCCTACCGCACGGCCAACGGCCCACTCCAATCGCTGGAAGAACTTCGGCTATTGGAAATTTGGGAGGACGAATTTTTCGACGAAGAGGGCCGCCCAAACGAACTCTTTAGCAAGCTCAACACTATGGTCTCTGTCATCACCTCCGGCGCTGCCAACTTAAACAGTAGCCCGCAGTCCGTGCTCGAACTGCTCGCCCTCCAAAACGGTTTTGACGAAGACGAGCTCTTCGACGGCCTCCTGGACTTGCCCTACCTGGAGTCAGTTCCCGAGTCCGCACATAGCGCTAGCAGCGGCGTCGAAGTGGAGGTCCTCCGCATCACCGTCAGTACTTGGCGGGGTCAAGTCCCCTTCACCGTCAGCGCGCTGGTCGAGCCCAATTTCAGCAGCGAAGCAAGCAGCGGCGGCAGCGCCCCCGGAAGCCGATCTGAGGATGCGCCCAAAACCGGTGCCTTGAGTGAGCAGAAGGCAATCAACTACCCATTCAAAATACTACAGGTATCGGAATACACCCGGGGAAGCCCAAGCGCACCGCCAGCCCGCTATTCGGCACTAGACATCGGAGAGGAAAGCGATTCATTCTGAACGCGAGTAGACCAGCCGTGAGCGATTCCAACCAGATAGTCCCCGACCCCGAGCGCGTGTCCCAGCCAGACGTGCTCTTGCTGCCCGCGGAGTATTTCTTCGTCGAGCGGGTCGAGGTGCCTGCTGCCGTCACGCACGGTGAGCTCGCAGATTACGCCGAACTCAGCATCGAATCGATCGCGCCCTTCCCTTTAGAGCAATTGCGTTGGGGCTTCTTCGCTGCCCCGGACGGGCACAGCATTCTGATCTACGCCGCGCTCCACGAACGCCTCAAACGCGCAGGCTACAAAGATCTGGAGAGCTACAAATGGGTGGTCCCCGATTTCGCCACGCTCCAAGGCGCGCGCTTCAGCCGACAGACCCAGATCGTCCTTGAGGGCGAAACCTTCGAAACCAGCTGGCTCCAACCCGAAGGTGAAGGGCTCCCTCTGGAAGTGCAAACATACCGTAGCGATGCGGCGCTAGCCGCGTCGACAGGCAATAGTGCTGAGGCCAACTCAAAAACGTCGACCCCGCTGGCGCGGGATCGCTACCGCAGCGCCACTAGCGCCGCTACCCTCCACCTTCGCTTGCTTCCCCTCAAACTCACGGAGAAAGGCCTCCCCATTTTCCACTTCGAAACGATCGGTGAGACGCCGGTCGAAGGCCACTGGTCCCCCCTCACTCCGAGTGAGGCAAGCCTCTGGCATGCAGATATTCGTCCGGCTGGCTTCAAAGGGATCGAGCGCAAGGCACGCCGCACGACGGCGCTCATCACCCAGATCACGGGCTACGCGGGGCTCTTTGTCCTCTTTCTGCTCCTACTCGAAGGCCTCCTCTCCATCGGCCAATTCTGGCTGGGCACCCGCCAGGCCAAAGTAGACGCCCAGAGCACCGCGGTCCGCCGAATCGAGGACAAGCAGAGCCTCATGCACAAGTTGGAGCAAGTCGCCCAAAATGAGCTCCGCCCGATCGCTATCCTCGAAGCGGCCAACCAAATCCGCATCGGCCTTGGCACGACGGGCATCGAATACGACGAAGTCGTGATCGAGGGCGGCAATCGCCTCACCATCGAAGGCAAAGCCAATACCATCAACGAACTCAACGCCTACACTGAAGCGCTTCGCCAGTCGGGAAATTTCGAACGCATCGAAACCAAGCAACTCACCCGCTCGGGTAAGACCACCTTCACCGCCACTCTCGACTACCGGCGCAAGCAGCCAAGCGACCTGGTCGGGAGTCCACCCATGGAGCCCGCCGTGGCAGAAGCCAGTAACCCTGAAACAGAAGGAGGCGTCGAATGAACCCGCTGATCCAAAAAGGGCGCCAACTCTACAAAGGTATGAGCCTCCGGGAGAAGCTCCTCTCCCTTAGTTTCCTCCTCGTGCTCCTCTTCATCTGGTCGAACAATTGGCTGGGCCGCATGTCTGACTGGAATACACAAAGGAGAGTCACCACAGTCGAACTCGCCACCCAACAAGAGTGGCTCGACCGCAGCGACTTCTTCGCCCAGGGTCTTGCCACCGCGCTGGAACGAGTCGACCCCTCCAAGACCTACGCCGCCGCTCAGCTCTCCGGCCAGGTCGATAATCTGGTCCGCCGGACCAGTCTTTCAGGACAGGCCGATATCGACCCCGTCCGCACCCGCGAAGGCGAGATCTTCAACGACCATAACCTCCGCCTCCGCCTCAGCCGAATTTCCATTGCCCAACTCATCAAGCTGAACAATCTGCTTAAACAAGAAACCCCTTACATCAACATCCAGAGCGTCCGTATTCAGAAAAACAGCCGTAGCCCAGAACAACTTGATGTGCGCTACGAAATCAATTCCTTCGATCTCAAAGACCCGAACCTGTAATGATCCGCTTCCTCTATTTCTCTCTACTCGCTGCCCTCCTAGCCACGGCCACTTCCAGCCAGGCGCAGGACTCCGCTTCGGCCGAGGATATCACGCGTGACATCCTTACGGCACAGACGATCACCCCGGCCGAGCCAGAGCTTGTAGAACCCGAGGCGATGATCGGCGAACTCATTCTCGTCGAAGATACCGCCGACCAAGTGCTCAAGCTGCTCGAGCAGATGACCGACAAGGTCATCCTCCGCCGCCAGGATCTGCCTGTCTCCAAATTCACCTTCAACTCACGCGGACCGCTGACCAAACGTGAAGCTGTGCTCGCCCTCGAGAGTTTGCTGACTCTGAACGGCGTCATGCTCACAGACATGGGCGGACGCTTCATGAAAGCCGTGCCCGCGACCAATGTAAACACCCACGTGCCCAAACTGCTCGCCGGCAGCACCCTCGATCTCGATCCTAGCCAGCAGATCTATGCCAAGCTCTTCAAACTCGATTACCTTAACACCGAACAAGCGGATGCCACGCTGATCCGCCCCCTGCTTTCCCAGAATTCGAGCATAGTCCCCTTTACCAAATCAAATGCGCTCCTCATCACCGACGCACTGATCAACCTCCAACGCATTGAAAGCATCCTCGCAGAAACCGATAAGGCGCAAAGCGTCCGGGAAGAGCTCAAATTCATCAAACTCGAGTTCATCCAGGCCGCCGAAATGCAGGAGCGCATCGAGAAACTCATCCAGGGCCCTCTTAAAAGCTACCTCGAAGGCAACACCAGCGTCACTGCCGACGAGCGCACCAACCAACTCATCCTCATCACTCACTCCGGCAACGTCAGCATGATCATGGATGTCATCAGCAGCCTCGACGTTGACGCCGCCCCCCTCACCAGCAGCGAAGTCTTCCAACTCCGCCAGGCCAAGGCTGAGGAAGTCGTTCCCATCATCGAAGACATCATTTCCGGCCAGAAAGAAGGCCGCGAAGAGGACGCCAAAGTCGCCCGCGACAACGAGCAAAATAACAATCGCGGCAATCAGGGCGACAACAACCCCGCACCCACCGTGGTGGTGAACGCCCCCGTCATCGCCGGCCTGACCGAGGCCAACAGCTCCCTACAATTCTCCAACTTCGTCGGCCTCGCCGCCGACGAACGCACCAACTCCATCGTCGCCTACGGCACCCAGCAGGATCTCAAAACGCTGAAAGAGCTGATCGAGAAGATCGACATCCCGTTGCCGCAGGTTCGGATCGAAGTCATCATCACAGAAGTTCAACTTGGGGAAAGTCAGGCCTCGGGCCTCAGCTCGTTTAACGCGATCTTTGACGATGGGCCAAAAGCCGCTGACGCATTACTCGGCGATGCCACTAAACAATTGGCACTAGGTCTCGATGGGTTCAGTACACTTGGCTCTCAGTTCGGCAATTTCACCCTTAATGCCGTTCTCGATATCGCGGAATCCGACTCAGACGTAAACATCCTTTCAACACCTACAATAATCGTAAATCATAATGAAGAAGGAGTGATTAATGTGAGTGAGTCGCGTCCATTTCAGACCTCAAGTTATCAAGACAGCTCCAATACAAATTCTTTCATCAGAGATCAGGTTGAGTATCGTGATGTAGGGATACAACTAACTGTCACACCCTTGATTGGAGTCGACGGCTCAGTAACAATGACGATTGAACAAACGGTCGATACGGTAAGATCAGATGACGACACTGAGTCTGACACCGTAAATACACGTCCGATTATTGGTAAGCGGGAAGCCAACTCAACTATCACCGTTCAGAATAACGAAGTCATCATACTTGGTGGCCTTCAAGAGAACACCCGGGACAGAACCAAAACTTACTTCCCGCTGATTGGGCGCCTCCCTATTATCGGCGATGCCTTAAGTGGTGATAAAGCCGAATACGTTAGAACTGAACTAATTATATTTGTAAGGCCGACTATTTTGAGAACTCCATCGGAGGCGAATGCAATGAGCTTGCATAAAATGAATGTGATCCAAGGAGGCGACGCAGTTATGGAATTCCTAGAAACCAGTACGACTGGGGACATCTATATGGATGGTAGCCATCTCGAAACGAAGAAAGAGGAGCCCAAGCCCGAAAAAGAGAATACCAAGCCCCGCTCGCTCCGCCGTTAAATAATGTTTTTCCGATCCATAGATCAAGCCGCGCACCCCGAAGGTGAGGCTTTACACCTCGACCGGTTTGCAGTCGTGTCGGGTCGAGGTATAAAGCCCCTCCTACAAATCCTCTCTTTCGCCCTCACAGTCACTCTTTCCTCCGTCCAGAGCGTGGCGGCCGACACGCTGGAAAGCAGCAACCCCTTCCTCCCCCCCGGCTACGGTAAGGAAAAAGTAGTCGCTCCGCCTCCCGTCGTCCAGAGTAACGGCCCGATCAGCCGCGAAGTCGAGTTTCGCGGCATCATGAACTACGGTGGGGCCTATCAGTTCAGCGTCTTCAACAAGAGTGAAAATAAGAGTTACTGGCTCTACGAAAATCAATCGGAAGGTGGCATCACCGTGCGCGGCTACGATGCCAACTCCAGAACCATCACCGTGAACATGAACGGCCGCTCCGAGCGCCTCACCCTGATGAGTGCGACCGATGCCCCACTACCCGTCGTTTCCTCCGTGAGTCAGCCGGGCAAGGCCAGCGCGAACAATCCCGTACTCCCCCCCGGCCTCGAAAATACGAACGACAATAACGACAACAACGACCGACGCCGAGTCATCCCCCGCCGCCGCGTCATCCTGCCGAAGAACTAAACGACAACGCGATGCGAAGCCTGGTGCCCCCACCGGGACTCGAACCCGGATCGACTATTTAGGAAACAGTTGTTCTATCCATTGAACTATAGGGACGACTCAGTATGCGGAAAGTAAAAGCGCTTCCTTGGGGATCAAGGATAGATTGAAGAGAATGTTCCGCGCAAAGACCCGTTCACCGAGATCATTTCCGACTGAATGGACGCCGCACGCTGTGATTTCATTTTGGCACGTCACCTGAACAGAAATGGGTCAACAGATAAGCTTGGCAAAGCAATGAACATTTGCACAGTTACCTTCAATGACTCCTGAAAGCGCCCTCCAAGAATATTTCGGCATGCCGTCCTTTCGCCAACCGCAGCGGGCGATCATCGACTCGGTGCTGGCGCAGAAGGACACCTTGGTCGTGATGCCGACGGGCGGGGGCAAGAGCCTCTGTTTCCAGTTGCCGGCTCTACTGCTTCCGGGGGTCACCTTGGTCGTCTCGCCTCTCATCGCGCTGATGAAGGATCAGGTCGATGCGCTGCAGGTGCGCGGCCTCCCCGCCGGCCTGCTCAATAGCTCGCAGACGCTGGAGGCGCAGCGCGCCACGCTCGATGCCATCCGGCAGCGCACGCTCAAACTGGTCTATGTGGCCCCGGAGCGCTTCCGCTCACAGAGTTTCCTTAATGCACTACCCAAAGATGCGATCAGCTTGTTCGCCATCGACGAGGCGCACTGTCTCTCGCAGTGGGGGCACGACTTCCGGCCGGACTACATGCGGCTGGGTGAAGCGCGCAAAGCACTGGGCTCACCCCCCTGCATCGCCCTGACCGCCACGGCCACGCCGGATGTGCAAGCGGACATCAAGAAGGTGCTGGAGATGCAGGACCCGGCCGAGTTCGTCGCGGGATTCGCGCGGGAGAACCTGAGTTTCAGAGTGCGCAAGATCGGCTCAAACGCTGATAAGCAGGACGCCCTGCTCCGCCTGATCAAACGGCACAAGACGGGCATCGTCTATTGCGCCACCCGCAAGTCGGTCGACGCGGTCGCGGCTACGATTGAGCCACTGGCCGGATCGGTCATCCGCTACCATGGGGGCCTATCCGACAGGGAACGGACCGAGGCGCAGGAAATTTTCATGCAGCGCAAGTCAGATGTGGTGGTGGCGACGAATGCCTTTGGTATGGGGATCGACCGAGCGGATATTCGCTTCGTCTGCCACTGGGAGATGCCGGGCAGCGTAGAGGCCTACTACCAGGAAGGCGGCCGCGCGGGGCGCGACGGCGCACCCTCGGTCTGCGAAATGCTCTTCTCCTACGCCGACAAGCGGGTGCAGGACTTTTTTATCGAAGGCGCCAATCCGGGCAAGGAATTGATCGCCGAAGTCTTCGACCTGCTCTGCGCCGAGAGCAATGCCCACCACGAAGTGCGCCTGCCGGTCGACGATCTCTGCGAGCGGGTCGGCAATGGCGGACGCAAAGTCAACCCCATGGCAGTGAGTAGCGCCATCTCGGTCCTCTCGCGGCATAAATGGATCGAGCGTTTCGATATTCCCGGTCAGCGCATGCGCGGCACCCGCATCCTCCAACTCGGCAAGCACGGACGCGACCTCCCGCTCGACGGGCAGGCGCTCGCGATCAAAGCCCAGCGCGATGAGGCGCGGCTTAAAGCGGTCATCGATTTTGCCTATGCCTCGGCTTGCCGTCAGCAATGGATTCTCAACTACTTCGGCGAAAAAGACAGCCAGCCCTGCGGGCATTGCGACGGCTGCTCCGGACGAAAACAACTCGCCAATCGCGAAGTGCAGGCCGACGAGTGGACACTTGTCAAAATGGCGCTGAGCGGCGTCGCGCGCATGAGCACCCGGCGGGGCGGCGACGAATGGTTGCCGCGCTTCGGCAAGCGCAAGGTCATCCAATGCCTCTTGGGCAGCCAGGCCGCACCCATCCTCGACGCAGGCCTCGACGCGCTCTCGACCTACGGCATCCTCAAACGTGAGGGCAGCGTCTACGTCGATGCGCTCTTCGAAAGTTTCGAGCAAGCCGGGCTCGTGCAAGTGGAAACAGAAGACGGCTTCCCCCTACTCAAATTAACAGAACTCGGCTCCCGCGTGATGCGCGGTGCGGCCACACCCGCCCTCGCCCTCCCCGAGCGCACGGCTGGCGCGATCGGCGGCATGAAAGCCAAAAAACTAAAAAAAGGCCTAGCCCCCGAAGGGATCCTAGACGAAGACCTCTATCAAAAACTCGTCGCCAAACGCAGCGAGCTTGCGGCGGCCAGCGGCAAGCCCGCCTACACCGTTTTCCCGAATAGCGTGCTCGTCGAAATGACCAACCAGAAACCAAGCAGCGAACGCGAGGCGATCAAGATCCGCGGCATTGGCCCCGCCAAATTGAAAACTGTCCTGCCGCCCTTCCTCGCGGTGATCGCCGCGCATGAGTGATTTCTAAAAGTATCTCAGCTCCTTTAGGTGCTGAGCCGACAAGCACGCATTGACCGACCACCTAAAGGAAGTCGGATACGTCCTCCCTCAGCCCTCCGAAAAAACCTGAAAAATAGTACTTGCACAGTCCGGAACGAGCCCTACTTTCCACCGCTTCATGAGCACAGAGAACAAGACACTTAACCGTTCCCGCAACCCGATGGACTATACGTTCAACGACGTAGAACTGCTTTCCCGTTTCGTTACTGAGACCGGCAAGATTCTTCCTCGTAAAGTAACAGGACTTTCCGCCAAGCATCAGCGCCGCATCACGAACCGCATCAAGCAGGCTCGTAACATGCTGACTATGCAGTAGACGTTCTGCAACTGCGCAGGTAACTTTCAATCCTTCTCCTTCCCGGAGAGGGATTTTTTATTACTTTGTAAATTAGCGATGCGACGCCAGTCGCGTCGATCTAGCTGAGGTGTCGCCAGCTCGACAGTCGACCTTGCTAGCGCAAGTTCGCTACGAGCTAGAAGAAATCTTTTCGACATCACAACAACAGGCAGACAGAAAGACTCAAACATTCGAAAATGCCCACTTCCTGCCAAATTCTCCCTCCCACCGAGGTGAACCTCCAGCGCTGCGCGGACGCCTTGCGCGCCGGCGAAGTGATCGGAGTGCCCACGGAGACCGTCTACGGACTGGCGGGTAATGCGCTCTGCGAGTCGACCGTGCGGAAGATCTTCGAGGTCAAGGGGCGCCCCTTTATTGATCCACTCATTGTGCACTTTCACTCGATCGAAGACGCGGACGCACACGTGGTGCTGAATGATCGCGCCCGTGATTTGGCGGCACGGTTCTGGCCGGGCGCACTCACCCTCGTCCTGCCGAAGAAAGCCAGCATCCCCGACGTCGTGACGGCTGGCTTACCGAGCGTGGCGATCCGCGTGCCAGGGCACCTGGTCTTCCGCGAACTGCTCCGACAGATCAAATTCCCCCTCGCTGCGCCGAGCGCGAATCCCTTTGGCTATGTCAGCCCGACGCTGTCTACGCATGTGCATGCTACGCTAGGTGGGCGTATCTCCGCGGTGCTCGACGGCGGTGCCTGTCAGCACGGAGTGGAATCAACTATCGTCGATCTGCGCGATCCGGCCGTACCCAGGATTTTGCGCCCGGGGCCAATCAGTGCGGACGCCCTGGAGATCGAGACGGCAGATACCATGCCGACTTCGAGCGACGGTGGGGCTCAAGCCGCACCCGGGATGTTGACTCAGCACTACAGCCCGAATGCGGCGATCACGCTGTTCGAGCACGGGACACAGCCGGAGGCTGATCGCCCCGGTGACGCCCTCCTTTACAATACAAAGCCGCAAGGCAACAAGCTCGGGGCAGACATCTATTGGCTCTCCGAAAGCGGCGCCCCGAAAGATGTCGCCCACAATCTCTTTATGCTGATCCAGAAACTGGACAATGCGGGCTACACACAGCTCTTCGTGGAGCGGGCGCTGGAAAGGGGCATCGGCATCGCCGTCAACGACCGCCTCCGCCGCGCGGCCGCGAAACGCACGTAGCCAATGCGAGGTCGACACGACTGGCGTCGCGCCGATACACCTGTAGCGAACTTGCGCCAGCAA
>DLQD01000135.1:6738-7643 GCA_002480015.1 Opitutia bacterium UBA7441 | reverse complement strand
AGCGTGCCATCGCCGCGCTTGAGACGGGTCAGGTATTTGGTGGCTTCAACCACGTCCTCGGCTCCGATCACGCGGAACTCAAGATCCGTATCCATTTTCAACTTCTGATTAAGCTTATAGCGCCCTACTCGACCGAGGTCGTAGCGGCGTGGATCCTGAAAGAGTCGTTTGAGGAGAGCCTTGGCATTGGCAGTTGTGGGCGGCTCACCGGGGCGAAGGCGCTTGTAGATGTCCTTGAGCGCTTCTTCTTCGTTCTGAGTCGGATCCTTTTTGAGGCAGCGGATGATCGCGCCGTCGTCCACAGTGGTGTCGATAGCAACAACCTTCTTCAGGCCAGCCTTTTCAAAGGAGCGGACGATCGTCTTTGTCAGCGGCTCGAAAGCACGCGCCAGAACGACGCCCTTGTCAGCATCAACAATGTCTTCGGTCAGAACAAGGTTCGAGACGGAATCACGCTTCAGTGCATCAGCGACACTAATCTCATCCATCTCGTAAAAGAGATTGAGGATTTCCGCATCAGAGCCGTAGCCCATGGCGCGGAGGAGCGTGGTCAGCAGGAATTTACGACGGCGACGGCGGCGATCGAGATAGACGTAAAGCAGGTCATTTTGGTCAAACTGAACTTCGAGCCAAGTGCCGCGGTCAGGGATAATACGGAATGCGTGGAGGACCTTACCACTGGTATGGACGCTCTCTTCGAACGCGATACCCGGCGAGCGGTGGAGCTGGCTGACGATAACACGCTCCGCTCCATTGATAATGAACGAGCCGCGCTCGGACACCAAGGGCAGCTCGCCCATGTAAATTTCTTCGTCCTTGATGTGATCTTCTTCTCTTAAGCGCAACTTCACATAGAGCGAGACGGAATAAGTGACCCCCTCGCGGATCGCTTCGATCTCAGACTC
>DLQD01000135.1:0-6585 GCA_002480015.1 Opitutia bacterium UBA7441 | reverse complement strand
AGAAATTCCTTATAGGAATCGACCTGATTTTCAATCAGGTTGGGTGGCTGGATAACTTCCTTAAGTTGACCGAAATTTGTGCGCTTTGACATAATGGATGTCCGGGTGACGGTATGTAATGAATGTGTTCTAATAGATGGCTGAGCGAAACTCAGCGGAAAAGCAAAAACAGCTAGGCGAGGCTCACCCTATTTGGGTGAGCTCACCTAACTGTGAAATTTTGTAACGATTGAATATAATAGGGAGTTCCCGAGATTACTTCAATTCGACTTCAGCGCCGGCAGCTTCGAGCTTCTTCTTGATCTCTTCGGCTTCGTCCTTGGAGCAGCCTTCCTTGACAGGCTTAGGTGCACCTTCGACGAGGTCCTTAGCTTCCTTCAGGCCGAGACCTGTGATCGCACGGACTTCTTTAATGGCCGCGATTTTATTCGCGCCCGCAGCCTTGAGGATAACATCGAACTCGTCCTTTTCTTCCACGGCTTCAGCAGCTGCGGCAGGGCCGGCAGCAGCAACGGCGACAGGAGCAGCAGCACTCACGCCCCACTTCTCTTCGAGTTCTTTGACTAGATCAGCGACTTCGAGCACGGTTTGTGCGGAGAGCCACTCGACGACTTCTTCTTTTGTGATTGCCATATGATTATACCTTTCAATTGGTTAGCACCCCGATAACGGGATATTTAAGAGGCGAATTCCTCCTAACCTGATTATTTTGGTTATTGTTGTTTTTAAACCGCCGCTCCGGAGAACGGACGGCTAAAAGTGTGTGATTGACGATTAATCGCCGTTTTCTGCCCGCACCTTGGCTTGCAGAACATTGACGACAGATTGCGGAACCGCATTGAAAATACGGACAAGGCTGGTGCCCGGCTGGTTGAGCAGACCGAGGAGCTGTGCACGCAGCGCTTCGAGGCCAGGAAGCTTTGCAAGCACTTCGATTTGCGCCTTGTCGAGAATTTTCTCATTAAGAACTCCCGCCTTGAGATCGACCTTGTCCTTCTTTTTAAAGAACTCACCAATGACCTTAGCGACGCCGGACGGATTGTCTCCACCCACGATAATCGCTGTCTGGCCAGTGAGATGCTCGCTCATGTCAGGATACTCCTTCGCAGTAGCGGCGACGTTGAAGATGCTGTTTTTCACAACGTGAAACTCCGCATCGTACTCTTCGAGAGAGGCACGCAGCTCGGCGATTTCGTCGACAGTGATACGCTCGTAATTGGCGAGGTATACGTAATCAGATTTGTTAAGGTGAGAACTCACCTCTTCAACAAGATATTGTTTTTCTGGTCTCATGTGATGTGTGCCTCCTTAGCTTTTATTGTAATCGGTGACATCCACAGAGATACCGGGGCTCATCGTTGCACTCAAAGTGAGGCTCTTGATGTATTTACCGGTAGCTACCTTGGGGCGAGCCTCAATGAGCGCTTTAACAGCGGCATCGGCGTTCTCCGTGATCTGCTCAGATGTGAATGAGCGCTTCCCAACGATGACAGCAACATTGGCAGTCTTGTCCATTTTGAACTCAACACGGCCGGCTTTCACTTCATCGATCCCAGCGGGAATATCGTCCGTGACGGTCCCGGACTTGGGATTAGGCATAAGCCCTCGCGGACCAAGCACACGAGCAACCTTACGAACGCTCTTCATTGCACTCGTTGTCGAAATCGCGACGTCAAAATCTATCCAACCGCCGGTGACCTTTTCGATCAAATCGTCGAGGCCAGCTTCGTCTGCGCCTGCGGCGAGGGCTTCTTCCGGATTTTCGGTGAAGACAATTACGCGAACAGTCTTACCACTTCCCTGGGGAAGTTTGACTGTGCCGCGCACCATCTGATCACTCTTACGAGGATCGACTGCGAGGTGGGCGTAAATTTCGACAGTTTCGTCAAACTTCGCCTTTGGTAGTTTACTGAGTAACGCAGACGCTTCTTCGACCGAGTAAGTCTTCGTAAGATCAGTCATTTCGACTGCGCTACGATAGCGTTTGCTTCCCTTTATTTGCTGGGTGGCCATTGTTATATCTCTATTGTGGTTAAACCGGAAGCCGGAGGACTTCCGTGAAAATTAGTCGACAACCTCGAGCCCCATAGAGCGCGCAGTGCCAGCGATGATGTTGAACGCGGCGTCCTCATTCTTGGCGTTCAAGTCGGCTTTTTTGATTTCGCAGATTTCAAGAACTTGCTTGCGCGTAACCTTACCGACCTTGTCCTTGTTGGGAACACCGGAACCCTTGGCGATACCGGCAGCCTTCTTGAGCAGAATCGCAGCCGGTGGCGACTTGAGGATAAAGCTGAAAGAACGGTCAGCATAGACGGTGATAACGCACGGCAGAATCATGCCTGCTTGATCCTTGGTCTTGGCATTGAATTCTTTACAGAATCCCATGATATTAACGCCTTGTGCACCGAGAGCGGGTCCAACCGGGGGGGCTGGATTTGCGGCGCCTGCGGGCAGTTGTAAACGGATTTGTCCTGTGATTTTCTTAGACATGTCTGGTTAGCTTTCTTCTGTTCTCTGGACTTGCCAGTATTCAAGTTCGACAGGCGTGTAACGCCCGAAAATAGATACGGAAACCTTGAGTTTGCCCCGGTCTGGGTCGATCTCCTCGATTTTGCCGACGAGGTTCGCGAAGGGACCATCGTTGACTTTGACCATTTCGCCGATGTCGTATTCGATTTTCGGCTTTTCTTTACCTTCGGCTTCTTCTACTTGATTGAGGATGCGCTCAATTTCACTCTTTTTGAGTGGGGTCGGACGATCGCCGCCGACAAAGTTAATCACGCCGTGAGCTTCACGGACGAAATACCAGGGCTTTTGCAAGAGCTGACCGTCATCGTCATACAGACGCATATTGACGAAAACGTAACCTGGGTAGAATTTGCGTATCTTCGTATTTTTCTTGCCGCTTTTGACCTCGGTCACCGTTTCAGTGGGCATGAGCACGTCAAAGATGTAATCCTCCATCTCCTCGATTGCGATGAACTTATCGAGATATTTCTTCGCCTTGCCCTCTTGATTGGAGAGAGTCTGAACGGCATACCAACGAGGGCCTGAGATAGATGAAGAGTCGGACATTGTAGAGTCTAGAGACAGAAAATGATGCCGGAACCGGCGGAATAAAATAAGAGAGTCAGGTAGGTGGTAGCTTAGCGCACCCAAGAAGTGAGCAACTCAACTCCATTCATAAGCGAGAAATCAATCAGCGCGATGTAAGTGCCCAGGATCGCTGTAGCGATAAGGACGACGATCGTTGAGTCGCGCAACTCGATCTTGGAAGGCCAAGAAGCTTTCTTAAGCTCTGTCATCGTCTCCTTATAAAAGAGGCGGATGCTGGTGAATGGATTCTTCATGAAATTGTATGGCAGGAGAGGAGGGACTCGAACCCCCAACTTACGGTTTTGGAGACCGTTGCTCTACCAATTGAACTACTCTCCTGTAAATTTTGGGCTAAATTCTATTAATAACAGTGAAGCCGAGGGCCCATATAGAGCCCTCGGCGAAAACTGGAATCTGTGTAGTGAAGTGATTATTTAATCACTTCAACAATACGGCCGGCACCGATGGTGCGGCCGCCTTCGCGGATCGCGAAACGCTGACCGGCTTCCATGGCGATCTTCTTACCAAGCTCAACTGTGACGGTAAGGTTATCACCAGGCATGACCATCTCAACACCCTCTGGGCACTTGATGATACCGGTGACATCAGCCGTTCCGAAGAAGAACTGAGGGCGGTAGCCATCGAAGAAAGGAGTGTGGCGGCCACCTTCATCCTTGGACAGAACGTAGAGTTCAGCCTTGGCTGTCGTGTGAGGAGTGATCGAACCGGGCTTGGCAATAACTTGGCCACGCTCGATAGCGTCCTTGTCCACTCCGCGAAGAAGGATACCAACATTGTCGCCGGCCATACCTTGATCGAGTTGCTTACGGAACATCTCAACACCAGTTACAGTGGTCTTTTGAGTGTCGCCCATGCCGACGATTTCAATTTCTTCGCCAACCTTGACGACACCACGCTCGATACGGCCAGTGGCTACTGTGCCACGACCGGTGATGGAGAAAACGTCTTCCACAGACATAAGGAGAGGCTTATCGATTTCACGAGCAGGCTCAGCGATATCGGTATCGATCGCATTCATGAGGTTGCCGATAGCTTCGACACCTTCAGGTTTACCTTCGAGCGCTGCGGTCGCAGAACCACGGACGATGGTGATGTCATCACCAGGATACTCATACTTGGAAAGCAGATCACGAACTTCCATCTCAACGAGCTCGAGAAGCTCTTCGTCATCGAGGAGGTCGACCTTATTAAGCCATACAACGATGGTGGGAACACCCACCTGACGAGCAAGCAGGATGTGCTCACGAGTTTGAGGCATTGGGCCATCTGCAGCGGAAACAACGAGGATCGCGCCGTCCATTTGAGCGGCACCAGTGATCATGTTCTTAACGAAGTCAGCGTGTCCGGGGCAGTCAACGTGTGCGTAGTGACGATTTTCGGTTTCGTACTCCACGTGAGCCACCGCAATAGTTACCGTCTTAGTCGCGTCACGAACCGTGCCGCCCTTAGCGATATCAGCGTAGGACTTGAACTGAGCTAGGCCCTTGTCTGCTTGAACCTTAAGGATCGCAGTAGTTGTGGTTGTTTTACCGTGGTCAATGTGACCGATTGTGCCGACGTTGACGTGCGGTTTTGTTCTTTCGAATGTTTCCTTAGCCATGATTGATGTTATTTAGTGTTGAGAGATGGATTGTGTTAGTTGTTTATTGACCGAGATGGAGCCCTCGAGCGGGATTGAACCGCCGACCTCATCCTTACCAAGGATGCGCTCTACCACTGAGCTACAAGGGCACATCGCAAAATGATGAAAAAGAATGAAAAGAGCCGGTGATCCAACTCATAGAAGGGTTGAATTTTGGAAAGCCCGCGAAAGTGCCTCTCACCCCCTACTCAGTCAATACTAATTTCAAAAAAATAAATCTTGGCAAAATTGCTGTATTTAAGCGGGATACAGCCGATAAATCGCTACAGAATCATGCCTTCCGCACCAAAAGATTTCACTACGTGCGAGAACACTTTTCGCTCCCTAAACCGTATAAGGCTTCTTAAAGATGGCTCCACTGCGACGGCGCGCGGCTATTTTCACGATTTCGTGCTCCGACATCGGCTTCGGGTGGCTCGTTTCTGGGTCAATTTTCCACTTTGCAGGTTTAAGATCATGGTCCACGGCCACTCGGTAGTCGAAGACGAAGCAATCCCCCTCCCATAGGCTCTGATCTTTCGGCATCCTTTCCAGGTAGCGTAAAATGCCGCCTCTTAAATGATAGACGTGCTTGAAACCTTTCTGCTTTAAATAAGCCGTCGAACGCTCACAGCGAATGCCACCCGTGCAGTACATGGCGATTTTTTTATCCTTCTGCGTGGCCAGATGCTCGTCGACAAACTTGGCAAAAGAAGTGAAGTCCTCCGTCTTCGGGTTCACAGCACCTTTAAAATGCCCCACCTCGACTTCATAGTCATTACGTGTATCAATTGTAATCACATCGGGATCCGCGATCAGATCGTTCCACTCCTCGGGTTCCAAGTAAGTGCCCACTGCGTCCCTCGGGTCGGCACCCTCCTGACGGAAAGTAACAATTTCGTGCTTTTTTTTAACCTTAAACTTTGGAAAGGGATTAAAATCGGCATAAGAGTATTTGACCTCCATCGACTCAAAGCGTGGATCGGATTTCAACAGAGCGATGGTCGCATCAACCGCTGCACAGGCTCCCGCACAGGTCGAGTTCACCCCCTCGGGGGCAAAAATAATCGTCCCGCGTAAGCCCACCTTTAGTCCGTGGTCGACGATACGGTCCGCCCACTCATCGCGGTCGGGCAAATCAGTAAAGTGATAGAAGGCGGCAATTTTGAAATCGTCTGACATAGTGATTTTTTCCTCATAATCTAAAAAGCCCCCATCTTTTCTTGTCGATAGCGAAGTCAGGACTCTAGCTTTTGCCATATAAGGAATATAAATACCCTGTGTATTTATTTAGATCGTTTAAAACCTTGTAGCTGGTGTGCTAAACTGTCAAAGCCCTGCCCGCTTAGTTATTTGGAGTCGGTTTCTCGGAGGCACACAGTCACGAGGCGAGTGCTCCTGCGTAAAGTTATGAATACCAAATTCTCTGATCTGGGGCTACGCCCCGAACTTATCGAAGGCATCGAGCGCCTCGGCTATGAATCGCCTTCGCCCATTCAGGCCAAGACCATACCGGTCGCGCTTGCGGGTAAAGATATCGTCGGCCTCTCCCAGACAGGCTCCGGTAAGACGGCCGCCTTTGGTCTACCTGCACTCAATCTCATCGATATTAAGCGCGACGAAACGCAAGTCCTCGTGCTCTGCCCCACCCGCGAGTTGGCCGTGCAGGTCTGCGAGGAAATCCACCGCCTCGCCTCTGCGCTTAAAGGCCTCGTGGCCGTGCCCGTTTATGGTGGCGCCCCGCTCGACCGCCAAATGCGCGCACTGCGCAAGGGCGCGCACATTGTTGTCGGCACTCCGGGCCGCGTCATGGATCACCTCCGTCGCAAGACGCTCCAAACGGATTC
>DLQD01000136.1 GCA_002480015.1 Opitutia bacterium UBA7441 | reverse complement strand
AGCTTGGCCGGCATGCAGGCGCCACTCTCCGGGCAAATCCAGCTCTCCGGTCGCCCTCTATCCGCCATCGCCCCGCGCGAGCGGGCGCGGGCGGTCAGCGTGGTGCTCACGGAAACGGTGCCCCCAGGAATGATGGACGCCTACTCGCTGGTCTCGATAGGCCGGCACCCCTACTCTGGCTGGTTTGGCGGACTGAGTCGTCACGATAAGGAGCGCATCGATTGGGCGCTCAGCGCCGTCGGCGCAACACCCCTCGCCAGCCGACAGGTCGCCGAACTCAGTGACGGTGAACGCCAAAAAGTATCCATCGCCCGTGCACTGGCTCAAGAAGCCAAGCTCATGCTCCTGGACGAGCCGACCGCCTTCCTCGATTTACCGCGCCGAGTGGAGTTGATGTCGATCCTCCGCAACCTCGCGCACCGTGAAAATTTAGCCCTGCTGCTTTCGACTCACGACTTAGATCTCGCGCTTCGTTTTGCGGATCGTCTTTGGTTGATGACGTCCGAGGGCACTTTAATCCAAGGAGCACCCGAAGCGCTGGCAATGAATGGTCAATTCGCGGAAGTTTTCGCCAGTGAAAAGCTGGACTGGGATGCCACTTCGGGCAGCTTCCGCACACATCCCGTGGCCTGCCTGAATGTGCGGATCGAAGGCGGTGGCTTAGAATACATCTGGACACAGCGTGCGTTGGAGCGACTAGGTTTCGGTATTACTGAAGCCGATACAGCAGCAGCCTTCTCGATTCAGATCGAAGATAGCACATGGCGGGTGCAGCGGTCTGGCAAACCGCTGGAGTTCCAGACTATTGATAACTTTATCGATTGGATTCGTCTGGAGGACTGGCGGATCAATCAGCCGTAATCCCCCCGGGCAACCCACGTATGCGGCTTCCTTCAGGTAGCCGCGCGCAAGCAACCCGACCAGCCCCGCACCTGAAGGAGCGGGGATACAGCCAACACGTAGAGATGGCTCAGGCACGAGCACGTCGACCTCGCTGGCGCGAGTTCGCTACAAAAGTGCAGTGACAACTTTTCCGATGACGCCCTTACCGGCAATCTGGGCAGATACCGGAATAGATAACTTCCCCGCCCGTAATTTCGAAGCCTTTAGGCGGTGAAATCTTCGGTAGTTTCATCGCGATGGGCAGGTCATAGACACGATCGCAGACACGGCAGATGAAATGAGGGTGCTCTGACTCGGCGGGCAACTCATAGCGCTTGGGCTGCCCCGGAAACTCGACGCCGATGATATACAACTCAGCCGTCATCTCGCGGATGGCGCGATCGACGGTGGCGGAGCCGAGGCGCTCAATCCGTTCGCGCCCAAGGCGGAGGATCTCTTCACGCGACAAAGGACGCCCTGCTTCTCGCAGGACGTCCAAAATGACTTCACGTTGGCGGGTTTGAATCATGTTTGAAAATTAGAAACGAACGGTCACCCCGATTTTGGCACTACGCCCCACTCCGGGATAAAACCCATCGTTGAAGAAACCAGAAAAACCAAAAGAGGTATATTCTTTATCCAGGAGATTATCGACCGTAGCAAACAATTCGACATTAGAATTCAGCACATACCGCAGATTGAGATCCATCAGAACATAGCTGTCTAAAGCGCTCTTCGTATTGTCATAATCGCCACCGATAAAAACTCTATTTGTATAAGTCGCGCCGATCGATGTAGTCAGTTGCGAGCGAGGTTGATAGTTCAGCGCAACACGCGCTTTGTGCTCCGGCACCAATGGAACTTCAGAACCGTCAAAGGCACCGCTATCCAATTCAGCATTCACCCAATTGTAATTGAGTGACGCATTAAACGAATCACTGAATTTGTATGACATATCCAGATCAATCCCGGTTCGGCTCGTCCGGCTGAAGTTGAAACTCTGAAAGCTCCCATAATCCAAAAAGACCTCGTCACGCATCCACTGATGATAGATGCGGCCTCCAATTGTCAGATCCCCTAACAACCAATCTGCTCCGAGTTCAACCTCGTGCCCCCATTCGGGTTCCAGATTAAAGTTAATGACTGGGACGGGAGTGAAGAACACGGTAATGATTTCGTCCGTGGCCGGATAGCGATAGAAGCGCCGCACGCTGGCATACACCCTGTGATTACCCTCAAACAAACGAATCAGTCCGAGCGACCATGCATATTCGTCGTCGTTAATATCCTTACTCTTTACGCCTTGTGTACTGCCATAGGTCTGCGCACTTTCGACACGTAACGATCCAGACAAAATCCACTCTGTGCCTAAATCCAGTTTAAAGGATCCGAAGCCGGCGTAGGTCTCACGGTGGAAGGCATAGCGCGTCGTGCCAAATCCCTCAGACAAACCATCCACTTGGTCGTCGTAATAATCGACACCTAGCACTCCTGTGAACCTGCCTGTGGCATAAATGAGCTTTGGTGTTATCGAGAAAATCTCGTATTCTTGCTTCGAAGTGGCACCGAAGGAGAGGTAATCGGAAAATATTTCTTTGTCCGTATAGCCGGAATCCAGAGCGAATGAGACGTCATTCTCCGTGCAAAGAGCGATCCCGCCGCGGATAAAGTAAGCGTCTTCCTCGCCAGTGTCATTCGGACTGGAGGATTGCTTACGATCTGCTTGCAACTGCGCCATGGCAAGCGAGGCGGGCAGGCCATACTCGCTACTGACGCCACTGAAGGAACCATAAGCGCTCAACCACTCCACCCCAATCCAGTCGAGTTTCAGTCCGGCACCGTCGGCCTGGTATTGGCTATTATCGCGGTAGCCGTCGGTCTCGTCGTGCTCGACATGCGCGGAAAAACCAAGACCGCCCTCGCGCCCGGACATGCCTATACGCGCGTTGAAACTATCAAAACTCCCCGCACTCGTCTGTGCACTGCCATAGAAATCTTCGCTCGGACGGCGTGTGGTAATTTTAATGACGCCGCCGACGGCATTGTTCCCGTAAAGTGAGGCTTGCCCGCCCTTGATCACCTCCACGGATTCGACCAAGGCAAGAGGAATTGAGAGCCAATTGATTTGACCAAGGTCAGCCGTGTTCAGACGCTGACCGTCGAGGAGGATCAATACGCGTTGCCCACTGTTTTCGCCAAACCCACCGATCGATATTTCCGAACTCGCCGCATTCCCTGATGTCGAACGAAAGTGTACATTGGCTTCGTTCTTGAGTAGATCGACGAGATTAGTCGCTCCAGATTGCTCGATAACGAGCTGATCAATTAGCTTCACACGGGACGGCACTTCAATATCGACGTCCACGAAACGCGGCGCCGTCACGACAGTGGCTTCTAGTTGTGGTGTCGTCACCTCAGCCTCCTCCTCCATTGTAGTAGCCGTAGCTAGAGCGCCAGCCAAAACTGACAGGGAGAATATTGAAGTAATGTATTTATTCTTAGCTCGTATAAACATGCCGCTCTTGAAAATACGCTAGAGTGTACCACGCAAACACTTTTGACTTTAGAGAATCAGTCTCAAATAAGAGATCCTTGCAATTAAGTGTACGCACAGCGGGCTCAACCCTTCTTTAAAGTTCAATCTGTTGAAAACCGCTGGCTAGTGAGACAGGTTCTCAGAAATCAAATAAGCCAAAAACTAATTCTTCTGATTAGACAAACTAACCCAAAAAGCCTTCTAAACAAACACGTCTTCCGAAACGAGGACGTTATCCGCACGCACCACCCGTTGGTTGCCGTCGGCGAGGACGAGTACTTTGGGCTTCCAGCTCTTGGCCTCGGCCTCTTCGAACTGGGCGAAGGACATAATGACGAGGAGGTCGCCGAGTTCGCCCTTGTGCGCGGCTGCCCCATTGAGGGAAATCGTATGGGAGCCCTTGGGCGCCTCGATCGCGTAGGTTTCGAAGCGTTCGCCATTGGCGATGTTAGCCACAAGGATCTTCTCGTAGGGCAGCAAGCCGACTTGCTCCATCAGCGCGGAGTCGATGGCGAGGCTGCCTTCGTAATGAAGGGCTCGATCAGTGACTTCTGCGCGGAGCAGCTTGGACTTCAGTAGCGTGACTTGCATGGTAGTTTAATGTGTAACGATTGCTCAGGATGTCAAAAGTCTGCGTAGGCTACAACCCGGCAGACATTTGACAATTTCAAACTTTGCGTTTGGCAGCTGAACGAGGTAAAGAATCTTTTGCCTAAACATACTCCCAAACATCGAACGACAGAGCTCACACTCAGTCGACGATTTTGCTAGATCGCGCCCTAGCATGCCAGGCAGCGACCGCGTCGCACAATGGATGCGAGTCATGCACGGATGTCGCTAAGCTAAGGCGGTGATCCGTAGTGGCGACTTCAGTCGCCATCAAGTCGCAGCACCTCCAGTGTGTGATAGGGCAGCTGCACTGCAGCAGGCTCAGGCCGGAAAGCAGCCACTAAGCATTTTGCCCCAGATGAACTCAAAACTCCTTCAAGCTCATTCACTTAGGGGCATTAGGGCATACGCGAACCCGCTTCCTAGCCGGTCTCAGTCGGTATCGCGCGACAGGTTCGGGTAGCTTCCGAGCCATTTAACGAAGGAACAATGGCCTTCTAGTTCGGCTAAGGCGGCTTGCACAGGCGCGTCTTCATAGTGGCCGATGAAGTCGATAAAAAACAGGTAGTCCCAGGCCTTCTTGCGGCTGGGACGGGACTCGATTTTACTCAAATTAATCCCGCGTGAACCAAAGGGTCGGAGTGTTTGCTCAAGAGCGCCCGGCTCGTCCCGAAGCGAGATAACGAGGCTGGTCTTGTCACGTCCCTCACCGAGAGGCTTCGCGCGGGTCTTGCCGATGACGAGGAAGCGGGTTACATTGTCGTCGCGATCTTGGATGCCACGCACTTGCACGGGCACACCGTAGTGCTGCGCCGAGAGTTCGCTGGCAACGGCAGCAATCTCGGGGTTTTCTTTAGCCGTGAGGACTGCATCGGCCGTGCTGACGACATCGATCAAGTCGGTATGGGGCAGATGTTTGTAAAGCCACTCGCGGCATTGCCCGAGTGCCTGATCTTTGGAGCGGACCTCTTTGATCTCGCCGAGCGGCGATTGCGAGATAAGGCAATGTTCAATCGACAAATAGACCTGGGAGCAAATGTGCAAGTCAGACTCGACCAGCATATCCATAGAGTGAAAGACGACACCTTCGGTCGAGTTTTCGATCGGTATGACGCCGTAGTCGGCTCTGCCCGCATCGACCTCGGCAAAAACATCAGGAATACTCTTAATCGCCCGATATTCGAGACTGACGCCGAAATTCCGAATGGCTGCCTGATGTGTGTAGGTCGCTTCGGGCCCTAGAAAAGCGATCACCAGATTCTTTTCTAAAGCAATGGAACCTGAAATCACCTCGCGGTAAACAGACTGAAGTGTGCGATTCGTAATCGGCCCCGGATTCAGCGAGGCGATTTTTGCCATGACTTGAGCCTCTCGGGTCGGATCGTAATAGTCGGCACCGTGGGCGTGTTTTATTTGACCGATTTCCGCGGCATGTTGCACACGTCGGCTGAGCAAATTTACAATATTTTGGTCGATTTCGTCAGTAATCGCCGGATCTGTGGCCTGTGCGGACGGATCGAGTCCGGCGATCATCAGGGCACGGTAGATCGCCTGTAAGGTAGTATCCGACAAGGGACCAGGGTTGAAACGAGCGATTTTAGCCAAAACCTCTTCCTCACTCGCACCACCATCCAGCAGCACGCGTTGATTGAGCAACTCTACGACTTGCTTATCAATCGCGTCAATCGCATCACGGTTGCGTTGTAGTTGCGTCTGCATGGTATCAGGGATCCGCTTTTGCACTTAGCCGTCGGTTCTCTCAGGAGCGGCGTCACTCTCGACGTTTTCTCTTTGCCAATCCACTTCGACGAATGTCTCATCAAGCGGTAACTCGTCTGGCTTCGGTTCTTTGGAAAGCCCGACATCCTCATCGGAAATCTCCTCTTCAGGCTCTTCGCTCCGGCGCATCCAGTCATCAATCTGGTGGTTGCTCAGCACATCGGACGCTGGCAACTCATCAAGCTCTTTAATCCCGGTGAATTCGAGAAATTTCTCTGTCGTGCCGTATTGGATCGGACGCCCCGGAAGTTCGGCGCGTCCTGTGACGTGCACCAGCTCGAGCTCGATCAACTTGTTGAGGGCACTATCCACCGAGACACCTCGGATCGCTTCCATCTCGGCGCGTGTTACCGGCTGGCGATAAGCGATGATCGACAAGGTTTCGAGCGCGGCAGGGCTCAACTTCATGGGGCGAGGCTCACCACGCAATAGGCGGACGAACTCAGCAAACTGCGGCGCAGTAACCAGCTGATAACCATTTGGGCCCTCGATAAGACGGTAGGCTTTATCCTGCACCTCGGCCTCGTCGGTCAACCTCGTGAGGGCATCGTGAATCTGGGCTTGCGTCACTAGGCTCGGCACATCCACTGAACTTGTTTCTTCATCTCCCTCTTCTTTCGTGTCTTCCATCGCTTCAGAAAGTTCCTGATGGTAGCGGGCAAAAATCTTGACTACGTCCTTGAGCGTGATCGGCTCGGACGTCGAAAGCAGCAAGGCTTCGAGAGTCTTTTTCAGGTCAAATTCCATAAGGTAAGAAAACTAGATCGGATAATATCGTCTGTGAAAGCAAAAAGGGGATTGTCGTTCGTGCCCCTATTCATTGAATTCTCCGCTTTTCTGCAACGAGAAACACGATCCATCTTCATTTAATTCGAAATCACCATGACCGACATAAATAAACGTCCCCACTCCTCCACCGTCGTCGACGGCGACGACCGCGCACCCGCGCGCTCAATGCTGCGTGCGGTCGGGTTCACCGACGAAGATTTCAAAAAGCCACAAATTGCCGTAGCCGGGTCACCCAGTGATTTAACGCCCTGCAATATGCACCTCGGCGATCTGGCCGCGCATGCGACCAACGGTATTAACAGCGCAGGCGGCAAAGCGATTAATTTCAGCACCATCACTGTCTCCGATGGAATCAGTATGGGCACCAAGGGTATGCGCTATAGCCTCGTCTCCCGCGATGTCATCGCCGACTCGATCGAGACGACTGTGGCGGCTGAGGGCTTTGACGGACTCGTCACCATCGGCGGTTGCGATAAAAATATGCCTGGCTGCATGATCGCCATCGCACGACTGAACCGTCCGGCTGTTTTCGTCTACGGCGGTACTATCCTACCAGGTTTTCAGCCGAAGGACGAGAAAGACCAGTGTCACCCCATGGACATCGTCTCAGTCTTTGAAGCCGTTGGCAAACATGCCAAAGGTGAGTTGACCGATGAAGAGCTGAAGGAGGTCGAAAAATACGCAATCCCCGGCCCTGGTTCTTGCGGTGGCATGTATACGGCCAACACCATGGCCAGTGCGATCGAGGCTCTCGGTATGAGCCTCCCTGGGAGTAGCGCGCAAGCAGCTGTCAGCGAGTCGAAGCGCAAGGATTGCGAATTGGCCGGCGCGGCTGTCCTCAACCTCTTGGAAAAAGATATCAAACCCCGCGACATCATGACGCGCAAGGCCTTTGAAAACGCAATCTCCACTTGCCTCGCGCTCGGTGGGTCGACCAATTTGATCCTCCACCTACTTGCCATCGCTCACTCCGCAGATGTAGAGCTCAGCATCGACGACTTTAAAGAAATCGGCGAGCGCATCCCGCTCCTCGCCGACGTCAAGCCTTTTGGCAAATACAGCATGAACCACCTCATCCGCATCGGCGGCATCCGCCCGATGATGAAGATGCTCCTGGATCGCGGCCTTCTCCATGGAGACTGCCTCACCGTGACCGGAGAGAGCGTCGCCGAGTCACTTGCGGACGTAAAGCCTTACGGTGCATTCCCCGACGAGCAGGACATTATCTATCCCTGGGACCAGCCAATTAAAAAGAGCACGCACCTGCGTATTCTGCGAGGCAACCTCGCACCTGGCGGCGCCGTCGGTAAGATCACCGGCAAAGAAGGGGAATACTTCAAAGGTACGGCTAAAGTTTACGAAGGCGAAGAAGCAGCCCTTCTCGGCATCCTGCGCGGCGACGTCGTCTCGGGCGATGTCGTCGTCATCCGCAACGAAGGTCCCGTCGGTGGCCCTGGTATGCGTGAGATGCTCTCACCTACCAGCGCGGTTGCTGGCCGCGGCCTGATTAAAGAAGTAGCCCTCATCACAGACGGCCGCTTCTCTGGTGGCAGTCATGGTTTTGACGTCGGCCACATCACTCCCGAAGCCGCTAAAGGTGGCCCCATTGGCATCGTCAAGAGCGGCGATAAAATCGAAATCGATGCCGTCAAGAATACCATCAGCCTTCTGATCGACGATGCCGAATACGAAGCCCGCATGGCCGCCTTCAAACCCACCGGCCCTGGCGAAACCCGAGGCGTGCTCGGCAAGTATGCGGCGCTTGTCGCGACCGCCTCGGAGGGGGCAGTCACCGACAAAAACCTCTAGGTTTATTCAGATTGAGCCTGCATTGGCTCAATCTGAAAGGAGAGCTTTTCCTGAATCTCTCAGATAAAGCTTTCGAATCGGACATAATTCATACTCCAAAACTCCCCTCCCCATTCAACCCTCACACCCCGGCGGCTAGCGCCGCCAAAAAAAGTCCCTATCAGTAAGATGAAATCATTTTTTACCACCTTCAGGCTAGCCCTTTTCGCGGGGGCCGTGTTCCTGGGGACATGGGGAGTCCGCGCTGAGTCCGGGAAACCGAATCTCCTCGTTATCATGGTCGACGATCTCGGCTATGGGGATCTGTCGCTCTACGGCGCACCAGACCTGAAGACTCCCCACATCGACGCGCTGATGAATGCTGGAACGCGCTTCGATGCCTTCTACGCGAACTGCCCCGTCTGCTCGCCGACCCGCGCTTCTTTCCTGACCGGTATGTATCCCGACCGCGCCGGGGTTCCCGGCGTGATCCGGACGCCCCTTCCCAATCAGTCGACAAGCTGGGGAAACCTGCGAAACGACATCCCCACGCTCCCGGTCGTACTCGGGGAAGCGGGCTATGACACGGCCCTGATCGGGAAATGGCACCTCGGCCTGGAGGCCCCCGACCGCCCCACCGATGTGGGCTTCGACTTCTTTAACGGCTTTCTCGGCGACATGATGGACGACTATTACGACCATCTTCGCCATGAAAAGCACTACATGCGTCGTAACGAGGAGCCGATTTATCCGGAAGGACATGCCACCGATATCTTCACTGAGTGGACCATCGACTACCTCCGGTCACAGGCGGAGAAGGACTCCCCCTTCTTTCTCTTCCTCGCCTATAACGCGCCGCACACTCCGATCCAACCTCCAGCCGACTGGCTTGCGAAGGTGAAGCAGCGCGAGGAGGGGATTTCCGATCAGCGCGCCGCGCTCGTCGCCCTGATCGAGCATCTCGACGACGGTGTCGGACGGGTTGTTAGAGCCCTCAAGGAGAACGGCCAGTGGGAGAACACGGTCGTCGTCTTTACCAGCGACAACGGGGGGCAGTTGAACGTGGGAGCGCGAAACGAGCCCTGGCGCGGCGGAAAGCAGGAGATGTGGGAAGGCGGCATCCGCGTCGGCACCTCGGTGACATGGCCAGGGGTGATCGAGGCGGGAAAGGTTGATGCAGAGCATGACCTCATCACCATGGATCTTTATTCCACCCTCGCAGATCTCGGAGGTGCCTCGGTCGGGCATGCGATCGATGGGCGGAGCTTCGCCCCCCTCCTGCGGGGCGAGCCCTTTTCCCCCGGGCGTCGCCCCCTTTTCTGGGTGCGGCGCGAAGGCAATCTCAAGTATGGAGGACTCGACTATCACGCGGTGCGGATTGGCGACTGGAAACTGTTGCGCAACACACCCTTCGAGCCCTACCAGATGTTCCGACTGGACCAAGATGAAGGTGAAACGACGGAGATTCCCAGGGAAAAGGCACCTCAGCGTTTCGAGGAGCTTTTCGAGGCCCTCATGGCTCACATCAACAAAGTCGGGCAAATTCCTTGGCAAAGGGAACATCCGTAGGAAACACCATGCTAGGCAGACTGGCGTGTTTATTGCCGGATTGTGAATGCACCGAGAATCCCAACTCGATTACCCTCTCGAGGACTTGGCTGCTGGAGAAAATAAGGCATTTGCTGTTCATAGAAGATATCCACCCATTTTCAGGCTTTTACCTATTCAATTTAGCTTGTAAAATAATTAAGTTAAACGTTTAAGTGACTTTGGTTCTGCTTCTCCCCTGTCCAAGGTCTCTCTAAACTTCCCCTTATAGCAAATTTACAACAGCCATCTCGAACAGCTTCTTAAGACATGAAACGTTTTCACCTCTTACTTCCGGTGCTTTTGGTCTGCCTGCTTCTGTTGCTCCTGCAGTGGCGCTACCAAACTCCGCCTGCTGCAGAAACCACCGCTGTAGCAAACGTGACGGTTTCGACAAAGCCTGCAGAAGTCCTGGTAAAAGAAGCGGCACCGAGCTATCCGAATGCAGATCCCTGCTGTCCGAGCACGGCGCCAGAGGTTAGCATGGAGGACTTCGTAACAGAAGCAGCGGACCTGCAGTTGCCCAAGCGGGCGGATCTTCGATGGGAGGAACCCTTTTCGGAACCAGCGTTTGAGGAGTTCCGCCGCTGGGCGGTGGCGCTACCTGCTGCAATAACCGGCGCGGACCTTCAGCACGGCATCGAGTTGGCGCAGCAACGCCGCTATGACTTGCTGGAGTTGATCGAAAACAACCCGCAGCGGGCGCTGGAACTCGCG
>DLQD01000134.1:1237-7485 GCA_002480015.1 Opitutia bacterium UBA7441 | reverse complement strand
TTGCGGTTTGTGTCCGCCTGTGGATTGAATGGTACCCGTCAAGGTCAGCCTCGGCTTAAGGAACCTTGCACCTGCAGGAATGACTGATATGTTTGTGAGTTCTTGATGTTTGTTCCTATGAAAACCCTGTTTCGCACCTTCCTCGTTCTGTTTATTCTGCTCCTTACTGTGGCCGGTGTCGGCTACTTTGTCCTCACGCGCCCCGCGTTTCAGAAAAAAATGATCGAGGCGTGGCTACCTGAGGGCAGTTCAATTGATTTCGTACAGATCACCTCCGGAAGTATTGAGCTTCAGGATCTAAAGCTGCGCTTGCCTGATGGCACTTCAGCCAAACTCGACAGCATCCGCTCCGACTTCTCGCTGATGGCTGCTGTATTCGAAAATACGATACAATTGAGCGGCTTGAAGCTCGACGGCCTGTTGATCAAACTTCCCGAGGCAGTCGCGCCGACCGAGGCGACCACGCAAGCCGGCATGGCTACGAGCCAAGTGTCGCCGCCGACCGAGGCACCTCAGTCCTTGGCGGAAGCGCCTGTTTCGCCCATCGATGCACTCTATTCGCTGGGAGAGATTGCATGGCTCTTGGATCTTGATTCGATCGGCTTAAACGGTGCCTTGATTGATGCCTTAGGGAATCGTTATGCCTTTGGTCTCTCTTCTTCCCGAATCGCGCCCGGAGTGGAGACTACGCTGAATGCGAATCTCAAATCGGAATCGAAAGAGGCCCTCCAGGGCGGACTCAAAGATTTTAATTCCGACGTCCGTCTGGTATTTACCCAGAAGAAATCTGGTGGTTTCGAAAAGCTGTATCTTGAGTCCCACTCCGAAGGCAGCGATGTGTCCGGCGGCAAACTGCTCTCTATCTCACAGAGCCTGGAGCTCTCCATCAACAGTTTCGAAAGAACCGCGGAGGTAGATCTTGGTTTCGAAGCCGACCTGCCGCACCCGGAAGTCTTTGCGCCTGAGTTGATTGCACTGCAAGGGCTTTCGCTGCAAGGGGCACTCAAGGCTGTCGCCGAGGGCGAAGCGTTCATACTGCAAGCAGCCAAGCTCGACGCGTCTGCCAAGGGCCTGCCAGTCGCAGCGTTAGGTCTTAAACAGAGCCTGGCGCTCGGTGCCGGGCAGACGTTTTCCGGCGAGCTGATGGAGGTCGCTTTGTTCAATCTGCCTTTAGCCTGGTTCAGCCCTTCACTCGGCGATGATCTTCAGCTATCCGGTGTGCCACTCTCGGCGACGATTATAGTTTCCGGTGAGCCGAGCGGGGCGTTACAAGTGGGTAGTCTCGAGCCGGTACAAGTCGGGCCCTTTTCGGTCACACAGGATCAACAATTACTCCTGCAGGAGGTGACGCTTCGGATGCATCCCATGATTCGTGTTGAGGCGGATCAAAGCATTCGCTTCGACTTGGGTGATTTCGAATTGCTGGACCGCTATGGCGCATTTATCAGCGGCACGGCCAGCGGTTCGAGAAAGGAAGCGCCCGGAGACTCGCCTCTGTCCGGATTACGGGCCCAGGCGACGTTTGACCTAGGTCTGACCGAGCTTTTGCAGCAGCCAGTGCTCAAGGGCTCCGCGAGCGTCCTAGCCGGGCAGGCCAAGCTCGCTCTGGAAATTGATGGTGGGGCGGAATACCCCGCACAGTTACAGGCCTCCATCACCGGCCTGCGTGCCCGCGATCTGCCCGGTTCCCGTCAAGACTACCGCCTCGCCATGCAGCTCAAGCAAACCGGCGCCGGAGGCTATGCGCTGGGTTCGAGCTTTGCGGCCGGTTCAGAAAATCGCCCCAGCACGAGCATGCAGCTCGCCGGGGAACTGAATCCAGATATACGACCGATGCCTTTCAAGATCCACCTGACCGCGGCGAGCGTCCTGCAGCGCGATATGGATCTGCTGGTGGCCGCTGCGAAGCCCCAAGAGCCTGCTGCCGATCTTGCCTCGCCAGCGACCGCTTCAAGCCCTGGAGGTCTAGTATCTGAGGTCTCTCCTGTGGCCACTACGCCAGTGGCCGCACGCCCCCCGTGGGCGGATTTGAAGGGCGAATTTAAGGTCCAGGTCGATGAGCTCACGATGGCCTCCGGCCAAGTCATCAAGGGCCTCAATGCGCTGGCAGACATATCCGAGACCTTGCTGGCGGTCCGTGAGATCGCTGCCTCGCTAGAGGATGGCAGGCTTGGTGGCAATGCTCAGGTCGTCTTCGATCCGACGCTGGCCGAAGCGTATCAGGTGAGCTCCGCACTGTCCTTTAAGAATGTGGATCCTTCGATATTCTCAAAGAAAGCTTCGGGTAGCTTCCCGGTGAAAGGACTCTTCGACGGTGACTTTAACTTCGTTGGCCGTGGCGCGACACTCGAAGCCGCGCTCGACGACTCGGAGGGCGACCTGCTCATTACCGGGCGCGACGGTGTGCTGACGGCATTTGAGTTGGATAACCGTAGTCAACTCGGGTTGCTCGGTGCCGGTATTTTGGGGCAGAGCTTGAACCGACCGGGCATCACCGCCTTAGCCCAGGCCGTGCCTTATTTTAAAGATATACGCTTCGACAGTTTCACACTCAAACTCGCCCGGGGCATGGATAAGAAAGTTCGCATTCCCGAACTCTCCTTGCTTGGCGAAAACCTCCGGATCAAGGGACAGGGCTTTATCGCCGCGAGCAGTCTGGGTGAGGTGCTAGACCAGCCACTAGATCTCACACTAGGTCTTGGAGCAAAAGGTCGCCTGATAGACTATCTCGAGGCATTGGGACTGCTCAAGCCCGCCACCGCAGAGGACAGCTTCCGCGGTTGGAATAAAGACATAAAGATTGGCGGCACCCTCGGCGATCCCGATACGAGTGCACTTATGGATATTCTGAATGACGCCGCCCGTCGGGCGCTGGCCGATCCGAAAAAGACTACGCCGCCCGCTCAAACTACCCCCCCCGCCGAGGGTGGACTCCTTGTTCCCGCTTCAGAAACGACGACACCGCCTCCCGCAGAGGAGCCACGGAAAAAGACGAAAGAAGAGAAGCTCAAAGATGATATTGAAATGGGTGTCGATCTGCTCAATTCACTCTTCGGCTGAGCTACAGGGAATCAAGAGAGGAGAGTCAGCTTGTGTTCCCTACGCTTTCAGCCCTTGAGCGATGGCGCTGTCCTGCAGTGCGGTGATTGCCGCGATGCCTTTTGAGCCGAGTTCGAGGAGAACGTCGAGCTCCTCACGCGTGAAGGTGGCTTCTTCGCCGGAGCTCTGCACTTCCACGTATTTGCCGGAGCCGGTCATTACGAGGTTGGCGTCGACAGTCGCAGCCTTGTCTTCGAGATAGTTCAAGTCGAGCACCGGCACATTCTGATAAACGCCGACGGAGACGGCGGCCACGGAATCGGTGAAGGGGTTTTCTTCAAGTTTGCCCTCGGCCATGAGTTTTTGGATGGCGATCTGCGCGGCCACGTAGGCGCCGGTGATGGAGGCGGTGCGAGTACCGCCGTCGGCTTGGAGCACGTCGCAGTCGATCCAGATGGTTTTTCCGGTCAGTTTTTTGAGGTCGAATACGGCGCGGAGCGAGCGGCCGATCAGACGTTGAATCTCAATCGTGCGCCCGTCGGACTTTCCTCGGCTGATGTCGCGCTGCTTACGATCAAGGGTGCTGTAGGGGAGCATCGAGTACTCGGCCGTCATCCAACCGCCTTCGACTTTCTGTGCCCGCATCCAGCCGGGCACACGCTCGTCGATCGAGGCGGCGCAAATCACGCGCGTCTGCTCGAAGCTGACCAGCACAGAGCCGAGCGCATGCGGTGCGATGCCCGTTTCAAAAGAAATCGGGCGGAGTTGGTCGACAGCGCGACCGTCGGGGCGCGCGAAGGGTGTTTCAGATTCGGACATCTGGGTATCAAGTTGAGATACACCGTGTTGATCAATCAATAAGCACGCTAACTATGCATTAAGTCCGTTGAGATTGACTAATCCTTACGAATTAACTTCGTAGCAGGGTCGTAACGGTATTCGGTGATTTCACTGGAAATGATGAGTCATCCGTAAAAATCGTTATCCCGACGCTAAGAGGTGTTTCGTCGGCGGACCAAGACGGTGTTGCTGAAAAAACTGACACCTTGGCTGACCGTGAGGTTACGCAGCGTGCGCATAGCACCGGGTATGGTGTTGCGCGTCGGGTCGGTCTCGGGCTCTGGCATCCGGAACAAAATTAATATAGATAGGATGCCTCCTAAGATGCAGATTCCCATACAGATTTGGTAGGTGAGGGTCGTCGGTAGACTGGCTTCGGTTATTTTGGAGATGACCCCGCCGATTAGAAGTGGCCCCACGGCACCTGCCACAGAGGTCGCAGTCAGGTTGAGGCTGATCCCTGCCGAGCGACTATTCTTTGGGATGAGCTTTAAGAGTAGGGTGAATGTCGCCAGAATGTATCCTGTCGCCATGGCGCCGCCCCAGAGCCACATTAAATACATCCAGTTAATTGTCTCCGGACTGATGACGAGCCAACCGATATCCCCGATGCGCCATGCAAAGAAAGTGATCATGATGGTCGGAATGGCTCCGTGGCGATCGATCAGTTTCCCCCAGAGAGGCACACAGATTGCGCCTGAAAGAGTAGCTGCCAGGCTGAAGCTTGTAAATTGAGCAGGCGTGACCATGAGGTCGCTAAATGAATACAGAGCGGCGACAGCTCCTGCGCTCGCCAGCCAGAATCCGGCGACAGAACCAAAAGCGATGAAACGCAAGAGGGCGCGCTGCTTGCGTAGGTCCGTAATTTCCTTGGTCCAGTTCGCCTGACTGATCGAGCCTCCGGTGGGGTCGGGCGATACAATTAGATGAAGGATCATGATCGAGATCATACGCCCGACGATCGCGACAGAGAGCAGGCCGAGGTAAGCACCTCGAGAAGCATCGAAAAGATGGAGCGTGAGCATACTCAAAAGCATAAAGCCAATGGTGCCTAGATTCGTGTATCGATTACGCTTCGCAAAATAGCGACCCCGCAAGCGCGAGGGCACAAAGTCGCTCACCCATGCGGTCCACGCGATGGCCATCAAGGAAGAGCTGAGCGAAATAAGGCCATAGAGTATGGCAAAAAAGAGGCCCGCTTTTTCGGGTTCATTGAGCGGTAAAAAGGCGATCCCTACTAAGCCACTGATCCATGCGCCCAGATTGAGCCAGCTAAAGCTGATGACCATATCCCGCACCTTCATGAAGCGTATGAAGAAGGGGACGATCAGGATGTGAAAGGCATTCGCTATGGCCGGCATCGCGGCGACTAGGCCGAACCAAAAGGGGCCGATCTGAAAGAGCGCGTTGAGCAAGCCCGCCGCAATGAAACTACCGGGCAGCGAGAGCAGAACCCAAGGCATCGCGCAGACGCCGTCTATGGTGCAGTATTTTAGATTTTTCCGTGTCTGGCCGACGAGTTTCAATACGGTTTAGATCGAAGACTTTTTTGCGAAATGCGAGATTAAGATTCAAAAAAAGTCCCCGCTCTTTCGAGACGGGGACTTTGTAAAATCTGGGCTCTGTTATCAGGCCTCTGGGCGAAGCGCTACTTTTTCTTGGCGGCTTCGCGCTCCTTAGCTTCCTTGATGACCTCGTCAGCCACGTTGCGTGGGCACGAGGCGTAGTGGGAGAACTCCATAGAGAACTGACCACGACCCGATGTCATCGTGCGGAGCGCACCGATATAACCGAACATTTCGGAAAGCGGAGCGTCGGCCTTGATGCGAATTCCGGTATTGCTGGGCTCTTGACTCTTGATCATGCCACGGCGGCGGTTGAGGTCGCCGATGACGTCGCCCATCTTATCTTCGGTGCAGAAGACGTCGAGTTTCATGATCGGCTCTAGGATTTCGGGAGATGCTTTGGGCAGCGATTCGCGGTAGGCGGCACGAGCCGCAATTTCGAATGCCATGGCAGAGGAGTCCACTGCGTGGAAGCCACCGTCGGTGAGAGTGACCTTGAAATCCAAGCAGGGATAGCCCGCGAGGACACCTCTGTCTTTGGAGACCTTGAAGCCCTTTTCGACTGCAGGCCAGAATTCGCGGGGAACGTTACCGCCGACCACCTTGGATTCGAACTGGAAGCCGCTACCTGGCTCGAGTGGTTCGAGTGTGTAGTCGATCTTCGCGTATTGGCCGGAACCACCGGATTGCTTCTTGTGGGTGTAAGAGTCTTGGATCGTCTTGGTGATGCTTTCGCGGTAGGCGACTTGAGGTTTGCCAATGACCGCTTCCACACCGTAGGTGCGCTTCAGGATGTCGACCTTA
>DLQD01000134.1:913-1199 GCA_002480015.1 Opitutia bacterium UBA7441 | reverse complement strand
GGTGAAGCTCACCCATGCCCTTGAGAATGGTTTCACCGGAATCCTCGTCCGTCTCAACGATGAAAGTCGGGTCTTCCGCCACCATCTTGCCGATCGCGGTGCCCATCTTTTCAGAGTTACCCTGATCCTTCGGTTTGATCGCGATGGAGATAACGGGCTCTGGGAACACCATGGGCTCGAGTGTAGCCGGGTGCGCCGGATCGCATAGAGTGTGGCCTGTCTGCACGGACTTCATACCCAGGAGGGCGACGATGTCACCGGCCTGTGCGGAGTCGACTTCGGTGCG
>DLQD01000134.1:0-826 GCA_002480015.1 Opitutia bacterium UBA7441 | reverse complement strand
GTATTTGTCGTCCATGATCTTGAAAGCAAGCGCACGGAGTGGCTTGCCTGGATCCACGATGGCGAAATTGCCGGTTTCTTCACCTTCAGCGTTCACCTCGGGCTGCGGCGTGACCTCAGTTGGGCTGGGCAAATAGTCGACGACGCCGTCGAGCACGTTTTGCACGCCCTTGTTCTTGAAGGAGGAACCGCAGTAAGTGGGGAAGAAATCGAGGTTGATAGTGCCCTTGCGAATGCACTTCTTGAGGGTTTCGATATCAGGCTCGTTCCCTTCGAGGTAGGCTTCCATCGCTTCGTCGTCTTGCTCGACGGCGGTTTCGATGAGCATGGCGCGGTATTCTTCGACTTTGTCGACCATATCCGCCGGCACTTCCTGCTTTGTGTAGGCCATAGGGTCGCCGGAATCATCCCAGACCCAGGCGACCCGTGTCAAAAGGTCGACCACGCCCTTGAGGTTACTTTCGGTGCCGATGGGCAGCACCATGACGAGTGGGTTGGCGCCGAGAATTGTCTTAACCTGGTCGACGACCTTATAGAAGTCAGCGCCGATGCGGTCGAGCTTATTGACGTAAATAAGACGTGCGACTTCCGAATCATTGGCATAACGCCAGTTGGTTTCCGATTGAGGCTCCACACCGCCAGAACCGCAGAAAACGCCGATACCGCCGTCAAGCACCTTCAGAGAGCGGTAGACTTCGACCGTGAAGTCCACGTGGCCGGGTGTGTCGATGATATTGAAGCGGTGCGGCTCCCATTGTTGCTCGCTGCCGGGCCAAAAGCAGGTAGTGGCAGCTGACTGAATGGTGATACCACGCTCTTGCTCCTGC
>DLQD01000091.1 GCA_002480015.1 Opitutia bacterium UBA7441 | reverse complement strand
ATGGAGGAGACGCGTAAGATGCTCGAAGTCTATGCCGACTTCGCCGAAAACTTTATGGCCATGCCCGTGCTCACGGGCGAGAAGACCGAAGCCGAGCGCTTCCCTGGGGCTGATGCCACCTTCGCCATTGAGGCAATGATGCAAGACCGCAAGGCACTCCAAGCCGGCACCTCGCATTTTCTCGGTCAGAACTTTGCCAAGTCCAGCAATATCAAATACCTCAGTGCCGAGGGCAAAGAGGAGTTCGCTTGGACGACTTCGTGGGGTGTCTCCACACGCTTGATCGGTGGCCTGATCATGACGCACTCGGACGACGACGGCCTCGCCTTGCCGCCGCGCATTGCGCCTTCACACGTCGTCATTATACCCGTCACGCCGAAGGAAGAGACGCGTCAGCAGGTCCTCGACTACTGCATCGAGCTCAAGTCTCAACTTGAAGCACAAAACTATCTCGACGGGCGCATCCGCGTCGAATTTGACGACCGCGACCTACGTGGTGGGGAAAAAGCCTGGGGCTGGATTAAAAAGGGTATCCCGCTCCGCGTTGAAGTCGGTCCGCGCGATATGGAGAGTGGCAGCGTCTTCGTCGGTCGCCGCGACCGTGCGCCCAAGGACAAGCAAAGCATCCCACGCGACGCCTTCGTCGCAGGTATCACCGATATCCTCGAAGAGATGCAGGCTGGCATGTTGGCCAAGGCCAAGGCCTTCCGCGACGAGCACACCCGCGAGATCACAAGTGAGGCCGAGTTCATCGAATTCTTCACACCCAAGAACGCCGACGCCCCCGAGATCCACGGCGGATTTGCCTCCATGGGCTTTTGCTGTGACGCTCAACTCGAAGACAAGATTGCCAAGCAATACAAGGTGACGGTTCGCTGTATTCCCAACGCTTCGGTGGACGAGGTTGTGCCCTGCGTTTTCACTGGCCAGCCCGGCAAACGGGTGATCTTCGCGAAGAGTTATTAGCGGGCGCTTCTAAGTTTCGGTAATTAGTTTCAAGCAGTCGGGAGATAGGCAGTGTTCTGGATATGTAAGCGAGGCGCTGAGCTACTGGAGCATTCCGGATGTCTAAGATTTGCTTGATGCCAGGTCAGTAAACTTCGTTAATACCCCTCATGAATGAGGCGAAAAAAGGCTGTTGTATTCCCCGTCGTGAAGGCGGCGAGGCATCGCCTTCGATCGTCTTGAGCCAGTCGACGACATGCGCGAAACCTGGCGAGACTGAAGGGATGATCCGAGTCGATGGTGGCAAATATCGCATCGGCTACGAAGGAGCAGGCGCTTGGGAGTCCGATGGTGAAGGGCCATTTCGCGAAATCACACTAGATAGTTATTGGCTCGACCAAACCGCCGTGACCAACGCCCAGTTTGCCGAATTTGTCGAGGATACGGGCTACCTGACTGAGTCTGAAAAATTCGGCTGGGCCTTTGTGTTCATCGGGCAGCTATCCAATTCCAAACAGCGGAAGCTCCGTGAGACCAAGACGGTGCAAGGCCTCCAGTGGTGGTATGCGATCGAGGGCGCACATTGGCGCAAGCCCGAGGGTGCGGGGTCGACTATCAAAAAAAGGATGGATCACCCCGTGGTTCATGTTTCGTGGAACGACGCCCTTGCCTACGCGACTTGGGCGGGCAAGCGTCTGCCGACCGAAGCCGAATGGGAGGTCGCCGCGCGTGGACCCGAGAATGTGCAGACCATGTATCCCTGGGGCACGGAACTGGAACCCGAGGGTAAGCACCGCTGCAATGTCTGGCAGGGTGATTTCCCGAACAACAATACCGCGGCCGACGGCTACGCATGGACTGCGCCCGTCACCGCTTACCGCAAGATGGACGGCGGCTTTTACAATCTAGTTGGCAACGTCTGGGAGTGGTGCGCCGATTGGTTCAGCCCGACCTGGCACGTCCCGGCGAGTGACGCCACTCGCATCAATCCGAAAGGCCCCGCCCGCGGGGAGAGCCGTGTTATGAAAGGTGGCTCTTTTCTCTGCCATGAAAGCTACTGCAACCGCTATCGCTTGGGTGCACGGACTGGCAACACCCCAGATTCCGCCACCACGAATCTCGGCTTCCGCTGTGCGCGGGACGTGTGAAGTCAGATAAGTCTGATAGAAGAAAGAATAAAACGATTGAACCGCAGAGCACGCCGAGTGCAGAGAGTTTTTGGGGAGAAGAATGTTATGCAATTAACAGAGCTTAGCGTTCTCAGCGGTTCATCTCAATCGATGCTTGCTCTACCTTTTTAAAAGTAGGGAAACCACGATGAATTCGAGGAAATCCAAGACCCTAGTGCACCATTTTGCACTGAAAGAGAGAGAGAGAGAGAGTCCATCCAGCCGCGGTAGTCAATGCGAGCTTCGCAGCACAAACTTCCTATACGCCTGCACCGCTGCCATTTGTTCAGCGTGGGCGTCGCATTGGCGGAAGGCGTGTTTATACACGTGTGTCTCTAGACCGATCAAATCGTGCCAGACTTGCACTTGGCCGTCGCAGAGGAGTCCGGCGCCGATCCCGATGACGGGGATTTTCAGCGCCTCACTCACGCGCTGGGCGACCGCTTCAGGCACCAGTTCCAAAATGATGCCGACCGCTCCCGCTGCCTCCAGTGAGCGGCTCTCGGTCACGAGCCTATCGGCGGACTCGCTGTCTTTGGCCTGCATGGCAGGCTTCTCGATCAACTGGGGGGTAAAGCCCAAGTGCGCCCAACCGTCGATTCCCGTCCGGGCGAGCGCCTGGAAAACCTCCGGCTTAAATCCCTCGACTTTCACGCCGTCGACCCCGTCCTGTTGCAATTGCTCGGCCGCATCCAAGATGGTGGGCAAGTCGTAAGAGACTGCATAGGGGATGTCGGCCAGCAAATAGGCCCGCTCGATCCCTCGTGCCACGGCGCGCACATGGTGGCGCATCTCCTCTAGGCTGAGGTCGTTCTGGTGCGCGTAGCCGAGCACATTGGTCGCTAGGCTGTCGCCGACGAAGACTACATCGATGCCGCATGCGTCCTGGATCTTAGCCGACGGGTAATCGTAGCAAGTGAGCATCGAGATGCCGATACCTTGTTGCTTGAGTGTGCGAAATTGGGACGCCTGCTTCATGGGATGGGATTTAAACCCTGCCTAGCACGAATTATACTTGTTTTTGTGCAAACGGAAAGTGACGCTAAGGTTATGAATGATGCAAGCACTCAATTACAAGTGATCAAAGACCGCGTGCTCGCATTTGCGAAGGAGCGAGATTGGGAGCAGTTTCATTCGCCAAAGAATTTATCGATGGCCATCGCAGCAGAGGCGGCGGAGTTGATGGAGCATTTTCTCTGGCAGAGCCCGGAGGCTTCGCGGGAAGACATTCAGGCGGAGAAGCTGCGCGCCAAGGTGGAGGAAGAACTCGCCGATATTTTCATTTTTGCGATCGAGTTCGCCAACGTCACGGGGATCGATATCGCGGTGATCATCGAGGCGAAGATGGCACTGAACGCCAAAAAATACCCCGTCGATAAAGCGAAGGGGCGAAGCCTGAAATACACTGAATTGTGAGTTGCGCTGGAAAGAGCAAGACCTTGACCCGGTCACTCGCAAACGGGTAACCCAGTAATGAATCCTATGGTCTACGCATAAATACCTATCTTCAGTCGAAGAGGTATTATTTGCCTAAACTTTTACGCGCACTCCGCCAGCTTTCCCGGTGCTTGCGGATCCAATCGAGTAGGGCGCGTTCAAAGCCTATATCCTTACCCTGTTTCTCCGATTCGATCCACTTGTGTCTAAGGATCTCTTCACGCTCAGCCAAGAACTCTTGGTAAAGAGATGAGCGTTGAGCGAACACCCGATTATTAAGCGTACTGGTAGATGGCTGGGGCATGTTTTCGTTTTCTTCAATCATCTGAAACACTATAACACAGGATACTGAAAACCCGAAAGTTAGGGTAAAAACATGTGCTGGCTAGCAAAAACTGTAGACTGCGAATTATTTAGCAAGATTGTTAAGGATCTGTCGCGCGATATCCATGAAAACTTGTGCGGCTTTCGACTCCGGATCGCTTATGACGATGGGAATACCCTTATCACAGCCGATACGGATGTTAGGGTCAATGGGGATTTGGCCGAGAAGGTGGGTGCCCAGGCTATGAGCTGTTTCGTCACCACCACCTTGACCGAAGAGTGCTTGTCGGCTACCATCGGGGGCTTCGAGGTAGCTCATGTTCTCGACCACACCGAGAAGAGGGACGCTGACCTTGTCGAACATGCGTGCGCCGCGCCGGGCGACGTTTGCGGCGGCGGGTTGCGGCGTGGTGACGATGACGGCACCTTCCAGCGGTAGCGTCTGCACGAGAGAAAGTTGGGCGTCACCCGTGCCGGGCGGCAGGTCGACGACGAGAATCTCCAGCTCACCCCAGTTTACATTTTGGGCAAATTGCTGGATCGTCTTCATGATCATGGGGCCGCGCCAGACGACCGGTGTATCTTCGTCGACGAGGAAGCCCATCGACATTGTGCGCACGCCGAAGTTCTCGATCGGCACGATCATATCGTTTTCGATCTCAGGGCGGCCAGCCGCGCCAAGCATGAGTGGGATGGAAGGACCGTAAATATCGCAATCCATGATGCCGACCCCCGCTTTGCCCTCGTCTTCGAGCAGTCGCTGCAGTGCACAGGCGAGGTTGACAGTGACGGTGGATTTGCCAACGCCCCCTTTACCACTGGCGATAGCAATGGCGTATTTCACCTTCTGCATGGCCTCGCTGTTGGTCGGCATCGACCCGCCCGCGGGGCTCGGCTGTTGCTTGGGTTGCGAGATCTCCATCCGCACCTTAACGTCTTGGATGCCTTGGAGTGCACCGACCTCGGATTTAATATCGGCAGCGATTTTTTCCGGCACACTCTGGTCGCCCGTGGTTATTTCGATGCTGATCTGCGCGGTGTTTTCGTCCACTTTAACATCGCGGACGAGGCCAAAGGAAACGATGTCGCGGCTAAAGCCGGGGAACTTAATGGTTTTGAGGACAGCTTGGATTTCTTCTGTATCTGGCATGTTCGGTGGAGTGTTCGAATCGTAAAGTCGTTGCGAGTTTGAACGATTGAAAGGCACGAAGTTGGTCGCTTGTGGTTCGGGTTCAATACGAAACGTAGGAAATTCGGAAGTTGGTGGTTTGAAAATACTGATTCGTGAAGACCTGTATTTTTCAAATTGCCGTTTTTGGAGGCCGGGTGCCCCGCGCTGCTTGTCGAGAAAGTTTCGGGGCAAGATCTCCGGACTCCGATTTTTTTGAAAAAAATCTGGCTTGCCAGCGGAATTTCATTTGCGATTTGTGACGGCTTAGAGCTATTACTTAGCTATGCGTTTAATTGTTCTTCTACTGTTCTCGGTCTTTTTTGTTTCACTCTGTCCACAGCCGATATTTTCCAATCCGATCGAGTTGGATACCCTGATACGTGATGGGGAAGGGAAGCTAGCGGTCGCAGTCGAGAGTAGCGATAGGGCGATCCATGCACTCGCTCGTCGTGCCTTTGGTTTGCATGGTGGATTTCTTCTCACGACGGCGAGCAACGCAGCCTTCGTCATTAAAATTGAGCCTTCCGGCGGTTCATCTGTGTTATTGTCAGTCGGATCCGGGGGGACCTATGTTGAGCAGCTTCGCCGCAATGTGCCAGGTCGAGACCTGGAAAACGCAGTCTTACGCGCCTGCGACCTTGTGGTCGAAGCCACCTTGCGCTCTAAGGGCTTTTTTGCGGGGCGACTTGCCTTCGTCTGCAAGCAACGGGGCATCTCCGAGATATACACCAGTGATCTACTCTTCAACCGCGTCAGCCCCCTTACGCAGGACCGTTCGCTGGTGACGGGGCCCAAGTGGTCGCCTGACGGCAAGCGCTTGCTTTACACCACTTACTACAAGACCGGCTTTCCTGATATTTACATGATTGATTTGAGTAGTGGCCAGAAGACTCCGATCGCCACATTTAAAGGCACCAACACTGGTGCCGCGTTCAGCCCCGACGGGCGTCAGATTGCGATGTCACTATCCGGCACGGGTAACTCGGAGATCTATATCTCCGACAGTCGCGGCAAGAACATCCGCCGCTTGACGACTAACAAGAGCCTTGAGGCCAGCCCCAGTTGGTCCCCTGACGGTCGCCGTGTGGTCTACACCTCGGATGCGCCGGGTAAGCCGCAGCTCTACGAAATCCCCAGCTCGGGTGGTCCTGCCCGACGCATTCCCACAAATATCAGCAACTATTGCTCCGAACCCGTCTGGAATCCGGTTGATGATAGTCAAATCGCCTTTACTGCCGCGGTCGGCGGCAGTTTCCAAATTGCCCTCTACGACGCCAAGACTCGCAGCAGTGAGATTTTGACCAGTGGAGCTTCTTCATTGGAGCCCGCCTGGCTGCGTGACGGCCGCCATTTAGTCTTTACTCAACGCAACAGCGGCAGCACCCGCCTGATGCTTTTGGACACTGTGACGAAAAAAGTCAGCGCACTGCACAAGGCTGGTTTCGGCGACGCGTCGTCGGCGAGTTACGTGTATTGAGTAGTGCGCTGCTTTAGCAAGCACTCGGCCTAGATTTGG
>DLQD01000034.1:6028-14058 GCA_002480015.1 Opitutia bacterium UBA7441 | reverse complement strand
ACGCGCCTCGCCTACGCTTTGCAAGGCGCAGGCCAGACTCAAGTCACTGGTCAAATGACGCTCGTGAAATTCATCAAAGAGCACCGCGCCGACGCCCTTGAGCGCGGGATCTTGCAGGATTTGCCGCAGCAGGATCGCTTCAGTCACAAAGCGGATACGGGTGCGCGCACTGACTTTGTTTTCAAAACGGATCTGGTAGCCGACCTCCTCGCCCAAGGCGACGCCCCGCTCCGAAGCCACCCGCTTGGCCAGCAGCCGCGCTGCCAAACGCCGAGGCTGCAGAACGACGATTTCCCCGTTAATGCCAGCCCGGTCGAGTAGAATCTGGGGCACCTGCGTCGACTTACCCGACCCCGTCGGCGCGGAGAGCACGACGCGCCCGGTCGATGCGACGCCATCGAGTAAGGCATCGGCCACATCGTAAATCGGGAGGTTGTTGGGGGCGGTGGGCATAGATGCGAAAACCCGAACACTCTACGTTCAACGCCTAATTTTCAACGTTCAATGCAATGCGCGGCTAATGGGAAGCCATTCCGCCGTTGTTTATATAGCAGTGTACCACTAGCTCTCCACCTTGATATCCCCGGAGACATACTGATGCAAAACACTCGAGATCAACGTCTGGTATGGCATACCGACACGATTGGCTTTTCTTTTCAAGGAAACCAAATCCCGGTTCGAAATTCGGATATTGATCCTTTTATCTTTCTGCAAGGTCTCCTTCGCGGCAGCCATCAAAGCTCTACGTTCCGCTGAACCCGGCTTGGAAACTTCGATCAAGCCTTCTTTCTCGAGCGCTATAAGCTCCTTTTCGTATGCGTCCATTTTCATAATTCACCTCCCAGTAAGTCTTTCGTGGCCTTTCGGCTTGGTATGATCGTCTTTAAAAATTTCGTTTTTCTCCCTGCTACAAATGGGACCATATAGACGTAATCATCCACCTTTACGTACATTATTTTTTGATTCGGATACTTTTCGCAGTTTGGATGAGGCGCCGTCAGCAACAAATCGCCGGATTGAATATGAAAAAGTATATCTTCGAAACCAACGTCCCTCTCTTTTCTCAATAATTCATCTTTTTCATCCGACCAATCGAACATATGAACAAGGTAACTCTTGTGTGCCTTTTGTCAACAAATACGTCAACACACTTTTTTTTGAATATCGCCAATGGATGCGACAGAGAAGACAATCGACCTTGAGCCCATCCGAAAAACACTGTGCACTCTATCAAATGGATAGCGAACCCCTCCAGCGCAGTCTCCGGCAGGAGATCTTACATGCACGTCGCCGCATCTACGAGGTGGGCGAAGCGACGCCATTGGATTCAATCATCGTGCGCAATCCGGCAATCGAACTCTTCGTCAAACGCGAGGACATCTCACCCATCCACGCCTACAAGTGGCGTGGTGCCTACAACCGCATGACGCAGCTGACTGAGGACGAATTGAGCCGTGGCGTGGTGACTGCATCGGCGGGTAACCACGCACAAGGCGTCGCGCTGGCAGCGTGCAAACTGGGCACCCGGGCAATTATTTACATGCCGCTCTCCACGCCCCGCATGAAGCAAGTCGCGGTCCAGCGACACGGTGGAGAGCAAGTCGAAATCCGCCTTCTTGGCGATAGCTACGACAGCGCGAGCGCGGCGGCTCACCAATGCGCGGACACAGACGGCCTCACTTATATCCACGCCTACGATGACCTCGCTGTGATGGGTGGCCAAGGCACGCTGGCGGACGAAATCGTGATGTCAGGCAAAGGACCCTTTGATGTGGTCTACCTGCAAGTCGGCGGCGGGGGCATGGCTGCGGCGACGGCCACTTGGCTGAAAATGAATTTCCCCGATATTCGTATCGTCGGCGTCGAAGGAGTGGAACAAGCCTCAATGGCCGCGGCGGTCAAAGCCGGCCACCCGGTCGCGCTCGACCAAGTCGATGTCTTCTGCGATGGCACCGCGGTGCGTAAAGTCGGCACGCTGACCCACCGAATCTGCGCCGACTTAGTGGACGAATGGATGACCGTGACGAACGACGAGGTCTCTGCCGCCATCCAATTCCTATGGGAAGAGCTGCGCTGCATCCCTGAGCCCTCCGGCGCGATGGGCGTGGCAGCCGTACTCAAACAGCGCGCCGCTCTCGCTGGCCAACGCGTGCTGACCGTCCTCTGCGGCGCCAATATGGACTTCGAGCAACTCGCCTCGATCGCCCGCCGCGCCGCCGTCGGTGCTGCCCGTCGTCACTACCTCAAAATCCAGATTCCGGAAAAGCCCGGCGCCATGCATGGCCTGCTCCAATCGCTGCCCGATACGGTCAACATTATGGACTTTCAATACGGCAAAACCAATGCCGAAGCGGCCAGCCCGGTGATCGGCTTCGACGTCCTGCCCATCGAATTTAAATCCCTCTGCCAAGCACTCGACGCTGGCGGCTACGCATATGACGAAGTGACCTCGGAAACGGATGTCAGTTTCCGGCTCATTCACTACGAGTCGAAGCTGCTGCGACACCCGATCTTCATCACCCTGGAATTCCACGAGCGCCCCGGCGCGCTGGCCGAATTTCTCCGGGCAGTCAGCCCCCACTCCAACCTCTGCTATTTCAACTACGTCTATTCCGGCGAGCGTGTCGGCCGGGCGCTGCTCGGCTTCGAGTTCGATTCGGTCGAGGGACACGCGCAATTTGAATTCGTCCTCAGCTCCGCGAAAGAGGCCTACCGCAGCTACCAACGGGTCTCCGACGAGGCGATGCGGCGCATCATTAACTAATGGAAACCAGCACCCTTATTTTCGCAGCGATCATCCCGATCTTCCTCGTTATCAGCGCCGGCTTTTTGGCGCGTCGCGTCGGTTGGCTAACCGAGGAGGCGGACCACAGCCTGATGACCCTAGTCCTCAACCTGCTCTACCCTGCGCTGATCTTTGCCTACATCCTCGGTAATGACGCCCTCCGCCACCCGAGCAATCTCGTGCTGCCGCCTTTGGTCGGTTTCACCACGATCCTCGCCGGATTCGCCCTCTGCATGCTTCTCGCGCGAAAGCTCCGCATCGGCAACCAGCGCGAATGTCGCACCTTCGCCTTTAGCGTGGGTATGTATAATTACGGCTACTTCCCCATTCCCATTGTCGCCCTACTCTTCGACCGCGAGACGGCGGGCGTTCTACTGGTGCACAACGTCGGCGTCGAGATTGCGATGTGGGCGCTCGGTGTCGGCTTCATCCTCTCCGCCAACGACCCAAAATCGATCTGGCGACGCATTTTCAGCGGCCCCGTGATTTCCATCCTTATCGCCGTGCCCATGAACTGGTTCGGCCTCGATGAGCATCTGCCAAATTTCGCCTTCGAATCGATCGACATGCTCGGGCAGTGCGCCATCCCGATTGGTCTGATTTTGATCGGTGCGACTTTTGCCGATCTGTCGAAGGGTGCGCAGAGGGTCCAAGGCATGCATATCCCCGCCTACGCCTGCATCCTGCGCCTCGGGATCTTCCCTGCCGCATTTGTTTTCTTCGCGTGGCTGTTTCCTTTTTCGATCGAGCTCAAGCAAGTCATGATCGTGCAAGCCGCAATGCCCTGTGCGGTCTTCCCCATCGTGCTCGCACGTCACTTTGACGGCTCGCCGGAGATCGCGCTCAAAGCAGTGCTGGCCACAACCTTGGTCAGCTTTGCCACGATCCCACTGTGGATCAGCTCGGGGATGCGCTTACTGGGTTTGTGAACGCTACTTTCACATCACGAATCATTCGAGTCTGAGCTGGCTCAAGCCAGAGTGGGCGGCACGCTTCGTAGTTGAACTTGGAACTCTCTGCCTCCACCATACTCTCAGTGAATACATTATGAATATCGACCCCATCTATTCTGGACTCGACGAAGAGCAACGCAGTGCCGTGTCAGCCATGGACCGTAGTGACCGGTTGATCGAACTGGCCTCCCTGCGCAACCGCCCCACCCGTGAGCTGATGGCCGAACTCGCGGGACTGGCCAGCATCCCAGTGGTCCACTACATTGAATTGATCGAAAATCCTACTGCCACTGTGCCGCTTCGCTTGATCCACGAGTATCAGTGTGTCCCCATTCGCATCGACGAAGAAACGGCCGCCGGTGCACCGATCGCGCTGGCCACCCTCTGGCCACCGGACGAGATGATGGATCGCTGGATTTATGCAGTCAGCGGACGCAAAGCCCACTGGTATATGGGCGACCCGGAACAAATCACCGAGACGATCACTCAACACTTCGGGGTCGGTGCGGGTAGCCTCGACGAATCCGACTTGGTGAATGATATCTCCGAGGCCGAAGAAGCGGAGGATGAAGACGCCGCCGTGATCCGCTTCGTCAACGAAGTCGTGCAAAAGGCCGTCAGCGACCGCGCAACCGATATCCATTTCGAGCCACACCGCGACGAGCTACAGATCCGCTACCGGATCGACGGCGAACTCGTCACCGTGCGTGTGCCGGATAATTTAATTCGTTTCCAGGGTGCCATCATTTCGCGCCTCAAAATCATGGCCAAACTCAACATTTCAGAGAAGCGCCGCCCACAGGACGGTCGGATCTCCTTCGGCGCGGGCGACTCCGAGCTGGACATCCGTATATCTACTTTTCCCACCATGTATGGCGAGAGCGTCAGCCTGCGTCTCCTGAACCAGAAATCAAAGCCCCTCTCCATGCGTGAACTCGGTCTGGCCGACGACGAGGAAAAGAAGCTCACCCACGCGCTCTCCACGCCGCACGGCATCATCCTGGTGACGGGCCCCACCGGTTCGGGTAAGTCCACATCACTGACCGCTTTTATCCGACTGATTAATAAGCCCGAGCGGCGCATCATCACCGTCGAAGACCCCGTCGAATACGAAGTGCCCGGCGTCAACCAGACACAGGTCCACCCCGAGATCGGGCTAACCTTTGCCCAATCGCTCCGCGCGGTGCTACGCCAAGACCCCGACGTGATCATGGTCGGCGAGATTCGTGACCGCGAAACTGCCGATATCGCCATCCGCGCGTCGCTGACCGGTCACCTCGTGCTGAGCACCCTCCACACAAACGACGCCCCGGGTGCGCTCACACGTTTGGTCGACATGGATATCGAGCCTTTCCTCATCGCTTCCTCAGTCGAGATGATTATCGCCCAACGCCTCGTGCGACGCCTCTGCCCGAACTGCGCGCAGCCGGCGCACTACGAAGATCGCCAGATCGCCAGCTTTCTCACCACCATGCGGATCGACCCCGGCGAGGCGGTCCACGGCCATCTCGCCAAAAGCCCTATCGGCTGTGAACGCTGCCGGAAACTCGGCTTCCGTGGACGCGTCGCCATGTTTGAAATTCTCCGCATGAGCGATGAGATTCACGAGCATATCGTGAAGCGCGACTCGGCCCGTCTCATTCGCCAGACCGCTGTCTCCCAAGACATGCGGACGCTCATGCAAAGCGGTTGGGCGCACATCAAAAATGGCACGACGACCTTCGAGGAAGTCATGCGCTACGCCGAACTGGAAAGCGACGACAGCTAAACGAAGAAACGCTAAACGAAGGAGAGCCTCTCGACCAGTTAGCTACCCTTTATTCAGGCTGCGGACCTTGCGCATCTTCGCGCGCTCTTCTTTAAACTTCGCGCGGTTGCAATTGCAGTGTAGGCAGAGCGGCGTGTTGTAGATAAGCACGAAGCGCTCACCCAGTTTCAAGGGGCGCTCTTGACCGAGCTCAACCATGCGTAGAGCGGGACCGCAACTAGGCACGACCGCGCCCATTGCATCGAAAAACAAATCTGTAGCGGAACGTTTACGCTTTGTTGGCTGGCTCATGACAACTAGCTAAATCAGAGTTTCAGAATTTTCCAATCGTCCTTTGTCTTTTTTTCCAGCAACTACACTGTATGCGTGTCCGCACCCTAGTCACCAGCCTCTTGCTTTGCCTCAGCTGCCTCGATGGAGCACCTCAAACCGAACGTATCGAATTCTATTTCGGGATTGCAGAGGGCAATTATCTCGTCGGTGACCTCGGCGGGGCCGAGCGAGGGATCGAGCAAATACTCCGCATCGACCCTGACTACATCCCGGCACTCACGCTGAAAGCCAGGGTCATGCTTGATAATAAGCGCCCTGAAGCCGCACTCGAAGCCACCGAACGTGCCCTCGCTCTCGCCCCGGACATTCTGGAGTATCACCTGCTCAAAGCACGGATCCTCGGCCAAATGGAACGACACGACGAGGCGAGCGCATGCATCCAAAAAGTGATCGCGCAAGCACCACCAGAAAGTGACGATGCCCGTGCCGCGCACCAGCTCCTCGGCCTCTTACTGATGGCAGAGCGCGAGTGGGATCAGGCGGCCCAAGTTTTTAAAGAAATCTACCAGGTAGATCCAACGAGCGAGCGCACCAGCCTGCGACTGAGCAGCGAAGCCTACCTCGAAAAAGCCCGCGCCGCTTTGACCGCGGGCGAACCAGACAAGGCCCTCGCCGCGATCGATCAGGCGATCGCGGTCTACAGCCAGCAGACAGGCCAGAAGAGTCTGCAGCAGCGCACGGCGTTGCGCCTGATGCGGGCCCGCCTGCTCGCACAACTGGGCCGCCTTGAAGCTGCGATCCAAGACCTGCAGATCCTCACCGGACAACAGCCCGAAAACTTCGATGCCCTCATCACCTTGGCCTCACTCTACGCCAGCGTTGAACGCTGGGACTCACTCGAAGCGCTCATTAAGCCCATCGCCGAGCGCCCCGAGTTGCAAGATGTGGCGCTCTACCTAGAAGGGCGCGCCGCACTGGCTAAAAACCGTGTGGGCACCGCCCGCGCCAAATTTGAGGCCGCGATCGGGTCGCTCCCGAAAGAAGCAAAGCTCCTGCGCCGATCGCTCTTTTTCTACCGAGGCATCTGCCTGCAGCAACTCGGGCGGCAAGACGAAGCCGATACGGAAATCCTCCGCGCTATCGACGCCGGCTTCCGCCCCGAAACACGCGAAGAAGCCCTGATTGCCAGCCGCACTTTGCTGCGCGCCGAGCGCGCCGCAGAAGCGATCCCCATCCTCGAAGCGATCACTCTCAATCGGATCGATCCCGGTGCTGACATCTGGGCGATGCTCGGCCGGGCGCACCTCACCTCGGATACGCCCGCACTGGCCTTGAGCGCCTTCAACGAAGCTCTCCGCATCGCGCCCGAGCAATCAGAAAACCGCGCCCTGCGCGCCTCCCTCCTCCGAAAGATCGGCGACCTGGAGGGCGCTCTCGCCGACTATAAGGCTGCCCTGCGCCTCTCACCCGACAACCCTTCCATCCGCTACGCCTTGGGACTGGTCTACCTACAGCTCGGCCGTATCGCCGAAGCCGAAGTCACGATGAGCGAGGCCGCCAAGCAACTGAAAGACCAAGCTGGCCTGCAACTGCTGCACGCCCTTCTAGCCTATACCGTGGGCGAAAAAGCCAGCGCAAAGACTTCGCTACACGCCTATCAAGACTTGATCACCGAAGCACAAAACCCGACCGCCCTCTATCTGGAATACCTGCTCGAGCCTCAAAGCCTTACGCAACTGAATAGAGACGAGGTGAGCCTCTACTTCCTCGGGAAATACACCCGCAAAGAAGCGCTCGATGCGGCTGGCCAAGCCACCACACCCGAGCAGGCGAAGCAGCAAATCTGTGCTGCCGCTTTTTGGATGGCGCAGTATGAAGCGGCCCACGCGCGGACAAAGGAAAGCCGCGAGCTCTTAAGCATCGCGATTGAAGTAGGTAAGCCCGACTACTCTGAATATCAACTGGCTCGTTGGCAAATCGCCGCGGATGAATAGCAAAACAGACCATACCTGCGGAACCATGGGAGTGGAAATCGATCAGAGCGCCCGCCGATCCTCATCGATGCTGCTGCAGTAAAGGCGCCCCCGAAACGCTCGGCAGCACCTTGCCAATCTGAATCGGATAACCTCGGACAAATTCAGGCACGGATAACATACGCCCACCGGGGCGCTGGAGTTCATAGATACGGAGCACACCGGGTGCAGCGGCGACATCAACCGTCTCGCCCACAAGCAAAACAGTGCCGGGTGCG
>DLQD01000034.1:0-5904 GCA_002480015.1 Opitutia bacterium UBA7441 | reverse complement strand
CAGCAGCGCTTTGCCTGAAATCCAGGGCACCGTCTTCTTTGGTGATTTTACGACAAAAAGTCGCCTGCGCTGCATCCTGCCGCTCAAAATGCAGCCCGCTGGATAGCGCAGCCTCCAAGTTTCGCTGGAGCAGGGGGACGACCGCCTGCCCCACTTTGCTGCGGACGATAGGGCTGGTATCCCGATTGTCGATACCAACGCGCTCACAGTCCGCAACAGCGCCGGCATCCATCTCTTGAACGACTTGCATGAGACAGACGCCCGTCTCGGACTCGCCCAGGGCAATCGCCGTCTCGACCGGTGATGCCCCGCGATAAGCGGGCAGTATCGAGCCGTGAAAGTTGAGCATGCCGTGGACCGGAGCGGTGCGCACCGCCTTCGGCAGAAAGTGCCCATAAGCCATGACGAAGGCCAGCGCTACGGACTCGCTACGCAACCAGGCAGCCAGTGCGGCATCCGGCTTTTCCGGCTGAAATAGCGGAATACCCGAGGCGTTCGCATACGCGGCTACCGGGTTTTGCCTGAGCTTCTTCCCCCGGCCTTGAGGACGGTCCGGCTGAGAAACCACCGCCGCAAGACGACAGCACGCCGCATCGTGTAGATAACGTAGCCCAGGTAGACAGATGGCATCGGAGCCGAAATAGACGATTCGTGGCAGATCAGACATAGCTGGATACAACTGTTAAAAGAATTCTTGTTGGCCCATGGCCGCGCGGGCCGCATCGGAGGGGGCGCTTTGCAGAAAGAGCCAACGCAGACTCGCCTCCCCTAGACCAGGCGCCTCAGTCAAGTGCTGGAGCAGCAGCGCCGAGGCCAGCGCGTCATAGAGAGCGCAGTGGTAATGGCTGCGCTCTGGCGGACACAGTGTGGCAGCTTGCTGGTCGAGTGCGACTTGTAAGTCGAAGCACTCGATCAAATTTTGCAGCTTATGGCTTGGCAAGTCAGGGTAGAGTCGGCGGTAAATCTGTAGCGTGTCCAACCACGGTCCCCAAGAAGCGGTGCTTAAGCCCGGTTCGGAAAAATCAGGCGAAGTGCGTGGGCAGGGCCAGACCGCCCGCAGGAAGCCTTCTTCGACCGACGCGTTGTGCGCACACAAAGCGCCGGTTTCACGCAGCTTGGCAAAGAGCGACCACTCGGCGGTAAAGGGTGCTTCCTTTAAGGCACGCAACTCCGAAATACCATGCTGCCCACGGTCCATGTCGCTAATCGTGCCAACGGGTGCGCAGATGCGCGTCTGCGCGTCCACGATCTCGCCCTGAGCCAAGGTCACATAACCATACTCGACCACCCCGCTCTGGCGGCTGCCCTCAAAATCAATGACGTGGATGGGGATCTCAAACATACTTTGCAGTCTAGATTGAGAAAGGCAGGCGCTAGGTCGAACACGGAATTCGAGCATATTGCATTCGTAAGAATGATTCAAACCGACGCACGCGGTGACACATGGAGCCAAAAAAACCGCCCCATTGTGGGCGGTTCGTTCGGAGCGGTTTGAAGGAAATTGATTCAAATAAAGGACTAATAATCCTTCAGCGTGATAAGCCCCCAGAGCAAAGTGGCCTTGCCGCCTTGAAAGTTCTTACGCGTGTAGAGCTCATCAGAACTCAGGGCAAATGTCGTAGGGCCGCTGGGCGAGTAGGCTGCTTTTTCTACCTTGGCCAGACCGAGGAGATTCGCTTCTTTAGGCCCCATCTGTGCGGAGCCACCGTCGCAACCAGTAAAGACTAAGGCGGCAAGTGAAAAAGAAAGAAGGGCTAGACGTTGTATGCGCATTATAATATGAGGGGTTAGTTGAGATAATAGTTTAATAGACTGAGCGGACTGGATGCACTTGGCAAGTGGTTTTTAAGAATTCCGTAGCGCATGGCATTAAATCCACGGAGGGAGACACAAAGCGCAACAGTTGCCGGAACGCGTCCCGCACCTAAAGGAGCGGACCTACGTATGCGGCTTCCTTTAGGTGGCCGCCTGACCCCGTCTTTAAAATGGCACCTGACAGCGCAGCCTACGCATCTTCGTCGCCGAACAAATCGTCAGTGAGCTCCATGTTATGGTGGACGGCTTTGACATCCTCGAGATCGTCGAGCTTCTCGATCAGATGGAGCACCTTACGCGCGGTGTCTTTATCTTGGATCGGCACGAGGATATTGGGAATGTAGGCCAACTCGGAGGATTCCGTCTCGATCTCCTTATCGCTGAGCGCTTGGGAGACGGCATCATACTCGCTCATGGGGCACACCACTTCGAAGTGGTCGCCCTCATTCTTGATATCTTCGGCGCCCGCTTCGAGGACGATGTCCATCAGGGTCTCTTCATCGCTTTGCTTCGCATCGATGATAAACTGCCCTTTCCGGTCGAACTGAAAGGCGACCGCGCCGACACCAGCGAGGTTACCGCCGTTTTTACTCATTGTGCTGCGCACTTCTGAAGCGGAGCGGTTTTTGTTATCCGTAGTGATTTCGACAATAATACCGACGCCACCGGCGCCATAGCCTTCGTAGAGCAGCTCTTCGTAGGTAACCCCGGGGAGCTCACCCGTGCCTTTTTTGATTGCACGGTCGACGTTGTCGGCGGGCATGTTCGCCGCCTTGGCTTTCGCAATGACCGTGCGCAGACGGGGATTAAAGTTAGGGTCGCCGCCGCCATCGCGCGCCGCAAGCGTCAGGTCTTTACTCAAGACGCTAAAGATCTTACCACGCTTGGCATCTGCCGCGCCCTTGGCTCGTTTGATGGTGGCCCATTTACTATGTCCTGACATATTTTATGTGACGTTAAAATTAGATTCTAGGTGATAGGGAAAAGACAGCCTTACTTGCGCTTTGCTTTGGTGCGTGGTGCGCCGCCCTTGCCTTTTGGCTTTTCAGCTACCTTGGCAGCGACTGGTTTGAGCGGTTCATCCGGACGACTGTTAATGATCTTCTGCTGCACGATGGTCAGAATATTCTGAACGGTCCAGTAGAGAACAAGACCCGAGGAAAAGTTGTAGAGAAAGACCAGAAAGATGAAGGGCAGGAACTTAAAGATTTTCTGCTGCATCGGATCCGCCGTAGGCGAAACGGGCATCATACCCATTTGCAGGAACATAGTGACCCCCATAATCATCGGCAGGATGTTGATCGGAAAACCACCGACTTCCGTCAGCGTGTCCGGCATAGAGAGATCCGACACCCAGAGAAAGGGCTCGTGGCGGAGCTCCGATGCCGTGCGCAGCATATAGAAAAGGCCGAGGAAAATCGGCATCTGAATAAGCATCGGAAGGCAGCCGGCGACAGGATTGACCTGATACTCTTTAAAAAGCTTAAGGGTCTCTTGCTGCATTTTCTGCGGGTTGTCCTTATACTTCTCTTTAAGCTCAGCCATGGGGCCCTGGATTTTCGACATACGCTTCTGAGAGCGGCTAGCCTTTGCGGTCAGGGGCCAAAAGAGAAGTTTGATGCAGATCGTCATAATCACGATCGACCAGCCCCAACTGGGCACCATGGAGTGGATCGCATACATGAAGGCCAGCAGTAGCTTACTAAAGAAGCCAAGGAAGCCGAACTGCATGACCAGATCCTGGTTGTTGCCGAGCGCCTGCAAGCGCTTAAACTCTTTCGGGCCGACGTAGAGCTGGAAGTCCAAAGCCTTCGTCTCGCCTGCGGCCAGGGTGCCGATATCATAGCCGGCGCTGCCCGAAATCCCCGGATGCCCTGCTGCTGAAACCTCGACCGGATAGACATATAAATCACTTGCTGGGCGATCCGCCGAATAGAGCACACTGGCGAAAAACTGGTTCTTAACCGAGGCCCACTCGATGCGTGCCGCCTTGGCGATTTTGTCAGTCGGTGCACTCGCGCCCATACCTAGAAAGCCTTTGCTGCCGGTTAACTTCTTCAGCGGAATAAACTCTGCATCCTCACCGTCAAAGTAGCCGACATTCAGGTAGTTCGCACCCACTTGATCATCCGTGATCCGGCGCGCGGTGCCGAGATTGAAATAGACGGTCTCCAGGCGCTTGGCCGCGGTCGAGCCATTTTCAATCGCCGTGCTGTGCTCAATCATGTAAGGCTCGGCTGCCGAACCACTCGGCGCGATGCGATAACTGCGGCGGATGACCATACCTTCTGCCGTGACAAAGGCAAAAGTGACTGAGTCGTCTGTCTGCGCTTCGATCCGGTAATCAAGCGCGAATTCGCGCACCTGCCCGTCGGATGCGCTGTAACTGAGGCTCAGAGCGGGCAGAAGGCCATCCTGATTAAAAACGTAATCGTCGCGCTCACCGCGCTTCGTCTTAAGAAAACTCACCGTGCGGATGGCACCCCCGCGGGTGGTGAAGGCGGCCTCGATATATTCATTGGTCAGCACCACAATCGTCTCCTCAGTCAGAGGCGCGGCCGAAGTCACTGATTCTGCGATTTCGGCATCCTTGAATAGGTCGCTCACAGCAGCGGCCTCGACGGCCCCTGCAGGCCCACTCTCCCCGGGTGCAGTCAATGCAGCATCGGCTGGCGTGGTCGACTCCCCGGCGGGCGCTTCCAGCCTTGCTGCCTGTTGGAGTTGCTCCAAACGCTGCGTTTCGATTTGCTGGCTCTGCCAAAACATGAAGCCGATACCGGCTGCAATGAAAACAACGCCTAAAATTGTGTTCTTTTTATCCATCTAAATGAGTCTTGAAAGGAGGTGAGATGTCGTGCCTTGGCTCGTTTTTCAAGTCCGGAACGGGATCAAATCCGCCCGGGTGCCAAGGATGGCAGCGTAGAATTCGGCACAAGCCCAGCCATACGCCAAGAAAAAAACCGTGCCGTAAGAGTGCTTCACGGGTGTAGCAGGAGCACGTAGGTTGAAAACGGCAAGCGCAGGAAGTGCCGAACAAAATCTGCTTAAGGGGCGAAACAAAGAGTTGGTACACACGTATGAGTAAGGCAGCAAAACGCGACAAGCAGGAAGGACGGGGCGGCGGCGACGCGGGGCTCGATTGGAAAGGTATCGACATTACTCGGAGGATTTCAGCTCGCCGGCTTCGTGCAGCCTACGGAGCGTGCGACAGGCACGGAGGAGGCGCGCTTCCAAGTCTTCAAAACCGGAGCGGTCGAAACCGCTGCGCAGCACAACGACGAGTTCGCTCCCCTCAGGCAGTTCGGAGGTGTGTTTACGAAATAATTCACGGAAGACACGCTTGCCATAGTTACGCTTGACCGCATTACCAACTCGGCGACTGGCGACCACGCCCAGACGGGGAGCGCCACCTACCGATGCCACTCGACATTGAAAAATGAAAGATCCGCAGTGGATACGATACCCCATACTGCGGACTGCTTGAAATTCGCGAGGCTTGCGTAAACGTGTTGAAGCCGGGATCCCCATGGCCTCGATAGAAACGTCTGCGACGATTAGAGCCGATTAGAGCCAAGTAGAGCCAAGTAGCGATTACGGCCCACTAGGCAGCCAGACGATGGCGACCTTTAGCGCGACGCGCAGCCAGAACCTTGCGGCCGGAGTGTGTGGAGTTACGGGCGCGGAAGCCGAACTTGCGTGCGCGGCGGAGCTTGGAAGGGCGATATGTTGGTTTCATAAAAAAAGGGTCTAAAGATGAAAAGCGGCTGAGAAAAACCCTTGCCTCTGCCCCTGTCAAGGCGCGAAAACCGAGAATTCTCTCTCTTTAACAGTGCACAGAGGACTGCAAAAGGTAAAAATCAGTCAAAAGCCTTCTAAACACTCCAATAACTTGCATCCTTGGATTGACTCAGAAAAATACACACTAACGAGACCCCACCCAAGATAGATTATATGGCCTTACTCAACTCAAAGACGACCCCGACAAAAAAGAAACGCGGTTTTGCTGAAGGTCAGAGACTTGCCAAGCTAAAATCTTACGAGAAGCAGGCCAAGCGTAAGAAGATAAAACTGGTCGAGCTGACCGTCTTC
>DLQD01000003.1:42314-55826 GCA_002480015.1 Opitutia bacterium UBA7441 | reverse complement strand
ATTCAAATACATCAGCAGTCCCACCCGGCACTCAGTCAGCCGCATGTAAGTTTGCACCTCAATTGCAGCGCCAATGATCTTCTTCGTCAGTTCTTCTTCAATAAGTGATCCATCCATAAATAATGAGCGCCTTAAATTTCTTATGACAAGCAAGCCTTCTCCGTGTCTCGGTGCCTCCAGCGCAGCGAGTGGTTAAAAATCAGAGCACTGAGTGGCCTTACCCACTAAAAATAGCGAAGAACCTCAGCGAATATTTTAAAAACATACCTATCAGCGCATTAACTCTTTTTCAAAAATGTGCCCTGCCCGCCGCCGTCTGCCTCAGAATTTAGATTGAAACAGCTTCAGATCGAACTACACTCGTGGTTTACATAAATTTATGTTCGACGATTCCACGACTGAGCCAACACAAGAACCGCGCGAATGGTTTTGCCTGCGCACACAAACGAAACGCGAGCATATCGCGGCAGCCATCCTCAGTCGCATGAGTGCTCTCGAAGTCTTCTGCCCGCGTATCAGTCAAGTAAAGAGAACGCGGACCGGCAAAAAGCGTTTCGTTGAGGCGATGTTTCCAGGCTACATCTTCGCCAAATTTCACTACCCAACACACTATCGTCAGGTCGTGCATAGTCAGGGCATCACCCGCATGGTCGAACTGGGCGATCAGCGTGTCATCCCCGACCGCATCATCCAAGACCTGAAAGCAAGCATTCCAGAAGGCATTCTCGAAGCCCCAGATCTAAGTATCGAACCGGGTGCGGAAGTCGAAATGGTTGCCGGCTCGCTCAAAGGCTTAAATGGCAAGGTGCTGGCGCGTCTTCCCGCTAAGAACCGGATCCAAATCCTCCTCGAGTTTTTGGGTCGAGAGATCAAGATAGAAGTCCAGCCAGACGACATACTGCTCGCCCGCGACAAGGACTGACCCTCAAGCAAACTAGACGCCGATACAACACTATCGAAACCATTCACCCTCTATTCAGTATCGGACGTTCTACTGCCTAGATCTATTCAGAACATTTGCTTCCGAGCGCTATCTAGCCATCGATTGAAAGGCTTGCCAGTTCTGCCAGGCGAAAAACGCCATGAAGAGAGGTAATAAAATCGTCCCAAGAAAGGCGTATCCTGCTAATCCTATCGCTAGGGCGACGACTGCGCTAATCAAGTGGACGTAGCGCTGCTTCTGCGGGCCGAGCACAGCGGCGAGCATCTGCCCGCCATCCATTGGATAAACTGGAAGACAGTTTAAAACCGACCATACGATGCTGACTAAAATCAAATCGCGAAGGAAGGGGCCAAAGAGCGAACCTTCAGGAATATTCAAGACGCGGGCCAGTCCGATAAGAAGGAGCCCTAAGATAAACTGCACACCAGGCCCTGCGGCTGTGACGATAAACGACTGTTTGCGATCCAAGCGCCCGGCCGGATAGGAAGCAAAGCCACCAAAGGCTTGCAAGGTGATCGAGGTCGGCAGCCCATACTTGCGGATCATGAGCGCGTGCCCCATCTCGTGAACGAGGATTGAGAGGAATCCCGCGAACATAAAGACTACCACAAGGAGAATCTCAGTGGAGTTGGCAGCGTGGAGACCGCCACCGATAAATGCCATAGTTATCCAGAACCAGAATTGGACTTGCACAGGGATGCCGAGGATAGAAAAACGTAACATAGGCTTATTCGTAAGCGCGGCGACCTTCGAGCGCACTGCGTAGAGTGACAGAATCGGCATAGGTCACGCCGCCGCCGCTGGGCAAACCGAAGCCGATGCGGGAGACCTTAATCGGACGGCCTCGTACAAGTTCTTCCTGAATGTAGTGACAAGTCGCCTGGCCTTCGATGTCGTTGGAAAGGGCGAGCACCAATTCGGAAATTTCTCCGGATTCGATCCGTGCTTGCAGGCCTTGGAAGTTGAGTTGCTCGGGGCCGACTCCGTGGATCGGCGAGAGCTTGCCATGCAAGACATGGTATTGAGCCTTCCAGGCGCTCGAGCGCTCGATCGCGATAAGGTCGGGCACGTGCTCGACCACACAGATCGTGGATTTGTCGCGGTTGGCGTCTTCGCAGACCAGGCACAGTTCGCTCTCGGCCATATGACCGCAATTCTGACAACGACAGACCACCTCCTGGGCGATCTTCATTGCGTCGAGCAAATCGCTCATTGAATCAGGTTTTTCGATGAGCAGATACATGGCCACGCGCTCGGCGGAGCGGTATCCGAGGCCGGGCAAGCGCTTGAGCTGCTGCAGCAGCAAATCGTAGGCAGGTGTCATTAAACAAGACAGATGTCAGAAGTCCGCGAACAGACAACTACATGCATGCTTTTTATCTCAAAGCGCTACATCAGGCCAGGAAAGCCGCCCATGCCGCCGGTCACGGCACCCATGGCTTCCTCGCTGGTTTCTTTGGCCTTGATGGCGGCTTCTTGCACGGCTGCAAGCAGAGTCTCTTCGACAAATTCGGCGTCTTCCTTCAAAAATTCCGGGTCAATTTTGAAGCCTAGGAATTCTCCCTGACCATTGATCTTGACGTTGATGGCACCCCCGCCACTGGATATTTCGAGGATGGTCTCCGAGAGCTCGGACTGAATGGCCTCCATCTGCTTTTGCATCTTCTGTGCTTGTTTAAGTAGTTTTCCGACTCCTGCCATAGTTTAGTTGTCTCTGATTGAAGGGTGAATGCAACGGTGAAACGACAGTGTCCGGAAAGTAGCGCCCACGAGTCAAGCTGATTGCGGGGCCACGAGCGAATTCAGGGACAATGGGGCTTAACCAGGGTATTCCGAGAATACATAGCGACGCAGGTTCTCCGCCTCCATCTCGTTGACCTTGAGTAACCATCGGGTGACATCTCCGATAGAGACCATGCCCAAAAGATGGCCCTCATCTAAAACGGGGAGGTGGCGGACGCGCTTATCGGTCATTCTCTGCATCGCATCTTCGACTGAAGTCTCGGGGGTGATAAACTGAAAATTCTCCGTCATGACATCGCGAACCGGCGTGGTTTCGGGATCCCGGCCAGCCGAGACGACTCGAGTCAAGACATCACGCTCGGTGAAAATACCACAGATGGAATCCTCTTTTTTAACAATAATCGAACCGACGCGCTGACGATTCATCTCCGAGACCGCGTGAGCCACGCTGCTTTCTTCGGAAATACAGTAGACTGAGGCGCTTTTTTCACTGAGCAGAATAGAAACAGATACTTTATTCAGGGGCATACAGCTAAATTATGAATGTAACTGTCTCTGGCAATCTCTCTTTAGAGATTTACGATCCTATAAATTAGGTTCGACAGAGTCGAATACGGAGCGATCTATAGACTCATGATAGCATCCATAGGAGTCGATATCGGGGGCACAAACACCTGCATCGGTGTGGTTACGCCGGACGGGGTAGTCCATGATCGTGCGCAATTTCGGACTGACGAATATATAGACGGCGCGGCCTTTGCTGACCGCCTGGCAGAAGTGGTTCGCGCACTCATGACCTGCCATATGGCCAAAGCCGGGAAATGCGACTGGGCAGGGCTTGGCATTGGCGCCCCCAATGGCAACTATCTGAACGGCAGCATCGAAGAGCCGCCCAATCTACGCTTTAAAGGGATGACCCCGCTCGTAGCACTGCTGACCGGGCGACTCGACCTAGCGAAAATCGAACTGACCAACGACGCGAACGCAGCGGCTATCGGCGAGAAGATCTTCGGTGCGGCCAAAGACTACGCTGACTTCATTATGATTACACTTGGGACTGGTTTAGGCAGCGGCATTTTCGTGAATAACCAGCTTGTTTACGGGCACGACGGATTTGCCGGCGAACTCGGGCACATCAGCGTCATCCCCGATGGCCGCTACTGCGGCTTTGGACGTCGCGGGAGCCTGGAAAACTACTGCTCGGCCACAGGCATCCGCCGCACCTACTTCGAAATGATCGCGCAGCGTGGCGGCAAGACCTCACTCGACCACAAGCCGATGGGCGAGATCACCGCCAAAGACATCGCCGACGAAGCTTATGCAGGAGACCCGATCGCCCAGGCCACGATGGACTTCACTGGACGCTTGCTCGGAGAGGCTCTGGCCTCGACCGCACTGGTGACCAGTCCGGCCGCCTTTTTTCTCTTTGGTGGCCCCGTCCAAGCAGGCGATGTTTTACTTAAACCGACCCGGATCTCCTTCGAGAAACACCTGATCCCACCCTTTAAGAATAAAATCAAAATCATCGAATCCGCCCTCCCTCTGGGCGATGCCGCCATCATAGGAGCGGCCGCACTTGTAGCCTCCTAACTTAAAAAAAACGCCGCCCACAAAATGGACGACGTTCTTTAACAAACAACAAACGAACAGTTTACACTGATTACATATACATAGACGCCCCCACCCGCCCTGCGTTCAATAAATCTAAAAAAACTTTCGGGGGGGAAAATTTATCGGTACTTACGGTATCAAAATAAAGCCACATCTAACTGACAAACAAATGCTTAAAGACGATTTTAGCCCAACTGAAGATCCGCTGACCGCAGCCGAAAAACTGGAAAAATATTCAGGCGATGTCGACTGGAGCTACTTGAGGCCACACTTCCAGGCAGGCAATTTGATCTATGTGGACCCTGGCCTCGACCTCAAAACTGCAGGGCTGGCCTTTGCCGAGGACGATCAGGGACAAGTTCGAAAATGGCTAAAATGCGGTGATCTCGTGCAACCCTGTGAACTGCACGCCGAGCACTGGATAAGCGAGAAGACACAGTTCCAGGCGATGATCGTCCGCCCCTTCATCCTCGCCCAGCCGATCCACAAGTGACCCATGGCAGAGCCTCCGTCGCATTCCAGCCCCCTAGAGATCTTTCTGATCTATCTACGCTTGGGCTGCCTCTCCTTCGGTGGGCCCGTTGCGCACATGGCCTACTTCCAGGAGGAATTCGTACGGCACCGTGGTTGGCTTAATGATGCCCGCTACGCGGAGTTAATCGGACTCTGTCAATTCGTGCCGGGCCCCTCCAGCAGCCAACTAGGCTTCGCCATCGGTTGGCACCGAGGCGGTCTCACCGGTGCCTGCGCCGCATGGCTGGGCTTTACGCTACCGTCCGCCCTCCTCATGTGCGGCTTAGCCTACGGGCTTTTCGCCCTGAGCGGCTCAATCACGCCATTGACAGACGGCCTTTTGATCGCCGCCGTAGCTGTTGTCGCCAATGCAACGATCGGGCTGGGTATTAAGCTCTGCCCAGATCTACCGAGGCTCGCCATTGCGCTCCTGGCAGCCGCGTGTATGTTGAATTTCCCGAGTGGCATGACACAAATCGCGGTGATTCTGATGGGAGCATTTCTCGGCCAATACTTGCAAAAAGCAACCCACGAGAAGCCACCCAATCCCCCAAAGCACTCGCGCAGTACGCCCCGTGCGATCATCGTCATAGTCTTAGCACTCTACGCGGTATTATTAGTAGTCAGCCTCTTAGTGGAGGCTGCGACTCCGGGCGCGCTCTATGCCATGCATTATCGGGCGGGCGCACTCGTCTTCGGAGGAGGGCATGTGGTTTTACCACTGCTCAACGAGAGTGTCGTCGCAGGTGGCTTGATCAGTGAGAGCAACTTTCTGGCAGGATACAGCGCCGCGCAAGCTTTGCCCGGTCCGCTCTTCGCACTGTCCGCTTTTCTCGGAACCGTGGGCTCAGAGACCAGTCCCGCCGCCATCGGAGGGCTTCTAGCGTTAATCGCAATTTTCTTGCCCGGCATGCTCCTGCTCATCGGCCTGCTGCCCTTTTGGGCCCGCATACGTCCCACACCCTGGGCACAGGCCAGCTTGACTGGGGCGAACGCCGCCGTCGTCGGGCTTTTGCTCGCCACACTGATCGATCCGGTCTGGACACATGGCATCCAAAACTCCAGTCACCTAGGCATCGCACTCATCGCATTTTTCGCGCTCTATAAATTCAAAGTTCCCGCTTGGGCCGTAGTGCTCGGCTGTGCTGCACTTGGGGTCCTCCCCTTACCCTCGTAGCGAACCCGCACCAAAAGGGTTGATGTGCCTATCCGTTTTCGACATGAACGGCCTCGCCCTCTAAAAAGAGCTTGCGGAAAATTCTACGCAAAAAAACGTTGTACTATGGTTCCGAGTCGTCAACTTAAGGGCATGACGACCACATTAAAACCGCCCGCCCCTAGAAAAGCACCGGTCCAACATGGCGAGTTCTGGACGGCCAAGCAGCGGGACGGACACTCGATCCACGAAGTCTCTTACCGGGCCTGTTATAAACCACAACTGCCGGGCTATTTCATTGAACGATATGCAGCAGCAGGCGATTGGGTCTACGATCCCTTCATGGGGCGGGGCACGACCCTGATCGAAGCCAAACTTCGGGGCTGCCAGGTAATCGGCAACGACGTCAATCCGCTCAGCACCATATTGACAGCACCACGACTCTGCGTGCAAGATGCTGAAATAATCGCTACGAGGGTGGAATCCATCACGCTGCCTCATGCTGAAATTGAAGACGAAGATTTACTCGTCTTTTTCGACCCCCAAACCCTGAAAGAGCTCTATGGGTGGCGCTGCTATTTCAAAGCTCGCTACGACGCTGAAAGTTTCGACGCCACTGACGCATGGATCCAGATGGTCGCCTGCAACCGCCTGACCGGGCACTCCAAAGGCTTTTTCTCGGTCTACACACTGCCGCCGAACCAAGCCACGACGCTCAATGCACAGCGTAAGATTAATGCTACGCGTAAGCAGACCCCAGAATATCGAAATACCAAAGAACTGATCGTCAAAAAATCCAAGAGTCTACTCCGCCACCCGCTACCGGAAAATTACAATAGCACCCGCTCCACCCTGCTCTGCCGCTCGGCCGACGCCACGCCGGAGATAAAGGACGAATCCGTGCAACTCATCGTCACCTCGCCCCCATTTCTCGACATCGTCAACTACGTAGGCGACAACTGGTTGCGCAACTGGTTCTGCCAATGCGAGCCCGAGCCCGGCAAGCTCTGGCAACTGCGTAAGCTCGAGGATTGGACAGAAAAAATGACCGCCTCGCTCCGCGAGATGACACGCGTGCTCAAGCCCGAAGGGCGCATCGCGCTCGAAGTGGGTGAAGTGCGTAAGGGAAAGCTCAAGCTGGAAGAGCAAATCATCCTAGCCGGCCAAGTGGCAGGCTTGAAAGTGGAATATACGCTAATCAACACCCAGAACTTCACCAAAACCGCCAACTGCTGGGGCGTCCGCAACAACACCCGCGGCACAAATAGTAACCGCATCGTTGTCTTTCGGAAATAAAATGCGCGGCTTCAAATAGGGAGCCGCGCTTTTGAAACCATATGGCTTCATCTATCTAGGAGCTTGCTGATATGCTCTAGCTCAGCTGCTGTAGTCGCCTTTATTACCTCTTGCTGGCGCAAATCGGTTATTTCCTCAAGTCGTTGTCGACGATCGGCAGGAATGCTGTAACCAGGAACTTCACTCGGTATGATCTCCATCTGTTCGAGCACCCTAGGATCAACAGTATCTTTGTAGTTGGTACCGTCGGGGTTGAGCGTTTTAGCTGTAATAAAAATAATTAAATTTGTTTCAGTTTTTGACTCCGTCTCACTACTAAAAATCTTTCCGATACCTGGTAAGCTACCTAAAAGTGGCACGCTATTTTGTCCCTTACTCATTTCAGAAGAAACGAGACCACCCAAAGCCAATGTGTAACCATCTTTGATTGTTATACGGGTTCTCGCGGTACGAACATCACGAATAGGAAAAGCAGTATTTTCAATAATCCTATCTTCCGAAGTGGAAGAAACCTCAGGGAAAATATCCAAATTGATGAACCCTGCTGCATTAACTGAAGGTGTGACTTCTAGCGTAATTCCAACATCAATAGGTTCACCTAGTCCATTGAATTCCCGTTGCCCAGTCTCGGTATTAAAAGTGAAATCTGGTTGCGGGAACTCCCTGCTAATCTTGATGATAGCCTTTTCATTGTCCATCGTGACGACTGTAGGATTGGAAATAAGCTTCGTATCATTCGCACTTTCCAAAGCCTTTAGGACAAAGCCGAAAGAAGTTGAACTAAAGACTGCGGTATCCAAAGCATTACGAGTTATAGTGTTAGCTGAATCTTTCGCAGTAGAAGGGAAGCCCAGTGCTTCTTGAGCTTTTTCCGCAAAGAAGCCTGTTCCTTCATCCGTTACGGCAGAGATCGCCTCAGAAATACCGACACCCACACCCCCACTCTCGCCACCCAAAGAAGACCAATCCACGCCAAGATCTTTACCGTCCGTGCGTCGTACTTCAATAAACTTGGATTCGATCATGACTTGATCAGTCGCCTTATCGAGGCGCTCAATGATCTCTTGGATTTTATTCATGCGCGAGGGGCGTTCAGTGATAACGAGGGCATTACTACGAACATCGACTTGGATACCGCCACCGGCTGCAGGATCAATCAAAGGAGAAATGGAGCCTTGGAGATCTTCGGCTCTTGCGTAGTTCGCCACAAAAACACGGGTATCGACGGGTTCAGTGGTGAGTTCCTCAACGCTTTTAACTCGTATGATGTTGCGGTCTTCGACGTAGGTAAAGCCGATGGGCTCAAGCACAACCTCAAAAGCCTGACGCCAGGTGATGTTGCGGAGTTTGATCGAAGTGCGCCCTTGCAGCGTGTCGGGGATGACCAGGTTAAGCTCAAAAAGGTCGGCTACATTACGAAGGATTGTGCGCACGTCTTCGTCGGGAAAGTCGACGGAGATCGTCTCTTCGGTCGCGAGTGTAGCTTCGCTTGAAGTGGCGACTTCCGGTCCGGGCAGTTCAAGGACGATCTCCATGTCGGTGGGCAGGCTCTCCGCCACCTCCAGCATAGTGGGAGACTCCAAGTCGACACTCACCCCTTCGATGGGTCTGTCGGGAATCTCCACGACCTCCACTGCGGCGGCATCGCTTGTCTCTCCGGAAGAAGTATCTTCCACTATGATCACATCAGACAGATCTATTTCGGTCGCCGCAGGTCCCTCTGCCTGAGCCCAAAGAGACATGGGGGCAAGGAGCCATAAGGTGTAATATATGTTTTTTTTCATAGGGCGCTTAGATCAGAATTTAGGATAGTTGATTTAGTGTTTTAAATGTAGTTAAGAATACCACACTCGCCTATTCGAATTTGATGGCTCCAGAATGAGAACCACTGCTCACATGCAAGCTCATCGTTTGGGTAGCTTCGCCCAATTTCAGAGTGTAGCCATCACTTGTTATCTCAGCAATCGTTACAATAAAAGTCTGCTTTTGGGCTTGAGGGATGCTGACAGGGAAGCTGGTGCCTGGCTGAATCATACGACCCCCCTTGAGTTGCAGAAAACGGGTAGAACCTCGAGCGAGCGTGCCGCTGACTTGATTCGCAAAACTCTGAGACACCGCCCGCAGCACGGAGCCGTCATCGTAATGGAAAGTCGCTTCCTGCACTCGTTCGACGATTTCCCCCTTCTCGCGCACGACGGCGACGGCTTCTTGTACGAAGGAATAAGGAGTTTGGGCTTGCTGGGCTTTGGTAATAAACGCTTCAGACTTCTCGCTTAGGTAACGACGAGCCACATCGATTACCGTTTGACGACTCTCCTTACTTAAAACAAGATCCTGACGACCGACTAGCTTAATCTGTGGCTCTGCGAAAAGAGCATGGGCACTCAATAGTAAAAGCAAAAAGGCAGATATGACAGGAAGTGCAGTCTTCATTAGAATTAATAGGTTACTTTTTAGCTAGAACAATCAGCCTCAACCGGGCATCCAGGTATTCCTCGTCGGCTTCCTGGGCGTTGTCTTTAGCGATTTGAAAATCGACTACGCGGATCAATGGATCGACACGTTGCAAATCGTATAGAAAGAGTAGAACATCTTCAAAATTACCGTTCAACGAGATATTGTAGGTGATTGTAGAATGCAATTTGAGCTCACGAGCGCCCCCCTTCGCATAGAGGGAATCTTCATTTGGCATCTGGCTAATATTGAGGATGCGAACATTGAGTCTATTTTCCAATGCATAGAAAAAATTGATGTTCACTGCACGCTGATCTCGCTTGAAAAGCCTCGCTTCAATCTGATCGACGAGGCGCTTTATCTCTTCGAAATCCTTATCCAAATTGTTGGCATTCCTCACGTTTTGATCAATCGTGCGGATACGCAGATTCAGATCTGCTTCGTGCACAGAAAGATCAGCCACAGCTCCAGCCCTCAAAAGTATGGCGGCGGAGCAAATGAGAAACACAAGCACACTGAGCACCGCAAGTGGGTATGCTTTCAGCGTGCGGATCATTTTTTCGCTCGGATTCATGGTGCGGCGCCCCCTTTTGCACTATTTCCCGAAGCGACTGGGGTTAACGTAATGGTCAATTGATACGGAAAAATGCCGGTTTCTTCATCGCGCCCCTGCAAGGTCTCGCCGATCTGCAGTTCAAACCCTGGAGCTTGTAAGAGTTTCGCTCCCTCTAATACTTTCTTAAACTCATTTAAAACAGTTAGGTTTTTGGCATCACCAGTGATGTTGATGTTGTAAGCAACGGCTTCTTTGCCAGCTAGCTTGACGAACGATTCGTTTAATGAAACCGCATTAAAAATTAAATCAGCCGGTTTGATAACTGACACATTATAGAGGAAGTCATGCGCCATCAGCGGAGCATTGTAGAACTCCTCAACTTCAACTACGTATTGTGCCGCACTACGAAAGGATTCACTGAGCTTGAGATTCTGCGCATCCTCCACATCCGCAACGCGGACTTGTTGCTCCATATCCTCAATCGTCTTACTCAAAGAGTAGGCGCGGTACTCTCTTTGCGTAAAGAAGAAAGCCGCACAGCAGGCTAGCGTCACCGCGATGAAGTTGATAATGAAATCCGTGCGAATGACCTTAATGTCAGGCAGCTCGGACTGATTGACAAAATTCGGTCGCCAGAATGGCTGCATTTCTTTTTTACTCCTACTCACTTTCGCCCCCCTCTTAGATGGAATTCCCCCATTAGACTAAATAAGCCCATCCAACGGGAGCCCAAATTCGACACATCCACCCCTTCAGCGAGTTTGATCTTAAGGCTTTCCAGCCACTTCTCTAAGTTCGGCTGCATAATCTCAAGTCCAAGAGAATCCGATACCGTCTTGGAAACCCAATCCAGATTCTTAGGCAGCACACTGATGAAGACTTTATCGATCGTCTGACCCGTTTGAACTTCGTAAAAACCTGTTGAAGCCTGGAGCTCCTTCGTCATCCGGCGCAAAAGTTTCGGCCCCATCTCCGCAAAATCGAAAGTATTTGAGAAGAAGAGTTTTCTCGCAGATGCCTCATCCTTCAAGCCCAGCTCTCGTTGCAGTAAAGAATAAAGACTATCGAGACCGAAAGATACGGGGCGGGCGACGTCGACCTGGCCTTGATTAATGATAAAAATATTCGCAGTTTTAGAGGTGAGCTCGACGCAAAGAATAGGTGACATCATCTCATTAAAGCGAGCGAAGTCACTCACCCCACCTAATGTCGTCACCGTAGAGAGTTCTAGGCGTTCAGGGTAGATACCACACTCCAGCAGTTGTCTTTGCTCTGAAAGGAAAGAGGCTGCAGGGGCTCCGCAAAAGAGAAGGCGCTTACTCAGGCTGCTTGCGGGATCAAAGTCAGAACCATCACGCGCATCGAGAATGGCCACGCTATTCTGGTCGGGATTAATATTGAAATCCGACTTCAACACCTCGGACAGGAAAGCCATATCCTTCGCCTTGCCGGCCGATTCTGCCTCATAGAAGCGAACGAAGCGACCCTCAGGATATACTCCAGCCCTAGAGATAAAGTAGCGGCTACCTTTGTAATCGACGAGTTGTTCTAGGAATGCTCGTATATCTTCCGGGCTATGATCGGAACTTAAGGGGCATTCGGCCAGTTCCTCGATCACCATCGGAGTATCAAAACCAGATGTCCTCGCGGCCAAAATCGAGAACTCCGAAATATCGACAAAGAGGCCTTTTGTCTTTTGATTAAGCATACGTAGATTGCGTAATCATTACACAAAAGGACCGGCAAGAGTTAGCCAGCACATGCATGAAATGATAACAAAAAGGGTTCACTACTGTGCTTAACCATGCTTCCCTGATATAGACGAGCAAGTAAAAAACCCCTCAAAAAAACCACCAAAACTCTTGTTAATAAGATATTTACAAACGACCGAAACCATACACCAAAAAAATGAGGCAGTCCTCCATTCAGCTAGTCTATGATTCTAGATACGAAGAAAGCAATGAATGCACCACTAAGCCTATAAGCAAAAGAAAGGCCCTCCCCCCGACATCGCTACTTCTTGGTTCTTCGCTATTTTTTAGAATAGAAAGCGTCGATCTTCTGAGCGACATCCCGATAGGAAATGTCAGCCCCATAGAGCGCTTTGAATTCAACCATCGCCTTATCCATATCGCCCTGTTGCTCATACGCGGATCCGAGTTCATACAGAACATCTTTTTTCTGATCCGTCATCCCAGGGATTTCAGACTTAGCAGTCGTCAACTGCTCTGCGGCAAGGTCATGGAAGCCCTTAGCTAGATAGGCCTTACCCAGTAAGATCAAAGCGCCAACACGTACTTTCGGGCTACGCAAAGCCATCTGCAGCTCTTTGATCGCCTTATCCGTCTCTCCATCCTCAAAATACAACTCACCCAGTTCATAGCGGTAACTGTATTCATTAGGATAGCGCTGCACCAGACCCTCGCACTGTTCGAGTCGAAATGCGCGCTCTTCCGCACGCAGCTTTTCGAGCTCGGCTTGCGCGGCGGCGTCTTGGGCATTACCTTCAAGGCGCTTCTCCACTACGATAATTGCTTTTTGCATCTTCTCGCGCTTGAGCGTGCCGACCAGGCGTTCCAAATTGACATCGGCGCGACCGGCCTCGAGCTGACGGGCCTTGCCGACCCACTCGAGGGCGCTGTCGTAATCTTCAAGTTTGCGATAGTTCGAGGCAATCTCGCGGTAAAAATTCATATTTCCGGGTTCCGCTTCGACCCCCTTCTTCGCTTCTTCAATGAGGGCGCGAAGACCGGACTCACCCGTCTTGGCACGCCCCGCTTGCTCTAGCTTTTGAGATTCGTCTTCGTCTTTAAGTTTGTCGCGGAAACTCTTATCCTCTTCCCAACGCCCCTTCTCCATAGTTTGCTCAACGGAGGCCTTCTTGATAAGTGCCTGCACTTCATCGTCGGCGGGGTTAGCGCGGTAAGCGGCTTCACCGATACGAATGGCTTCCTCACTTTGACCTGTTTGAATGTAGACCGACATCAAAGCCTTAATATTTTCGGCATTCTTCGGATCGATCTGGCGCACGGCTTCGTAGGCAAAAACCGCCGTCGAATACAGCTTAAGCTCTTCTGCTGCAGCCGCTAGGATTTTGTGCCCAGTCACATTCTCAGGGTTGGCATTGAGTATTTGCTCAGCCGACTCGATTGCTTTCGCCGGATCTTTTTTAATTTTCGACTCACTCCCCATCGTAAAGGGTATACTAGTCATTTTAGAAAGCAGGCCACCCAATCCTTT
>DLQD01000003.1:33955-42099 GCA_002480015.1 Opitutia bacterium UBA7441 | reverse complement strand
AAGGTATCCAGAGCTTTTTATTAAAGGGCGTAGGGTCAATGATCAATTACATCCAAATCTTTCCGGGCAGCACTCTCAATGCTCTTGAGAGCTTCGAGAACGGGACCGTCTTCGCGGCCCTCGACCAAAATCCTCAATTTGGGCTCCGTGCCAGAGTAACGCACCAAGACACGACCTTCGTCTCCAAAATTTAATTCGGCCTTGAGAATCGCAGCGTTGAGGTGCTCTAATTCGCCCAGCGGCAGCTTTTGGGTAACACGTAGGTTCACCGTGCGCTGAGGGAATAAAACCACCTCTTGTCGCAATTCGGAAAGTAATTTGCCTGTCTTGCGCATGAGATCGATGATTTTAACAGCTGCCAGAAGGCCATCTCCTGTCGTGGCAAAATCAGAAAAAATAATATGGCCGGAAGACTCTCCGCCAATATTGGCACCGATCTCGCGCATGCGTTTAGCAACATTACGGTCTCCGACATCCACACGTTCGACTCGACCGTCCACTTCTCGCATGGCTCGATCGAGCCCAAGGTTACTGTGAATAGTTGCCACAAGGGTGCCGGACTGAAGCGCCCCGGCTTGCATGGCATAGCGACCAAACAAGCCGAGTAGTATGTCACCATCCACAATCGTGCCCGTCTCATCGCAAACCACCAGACGATCACCGTCGCCATCGTGTGCAATACCGATCATTGCCTTTTGCTCGACGACCGCTTGAGCAAGGAGTTCGGGACGTTCACTGCCGACCTTCACATTAATATTCTCACCATTCGGTGAATCACCTATCAGATAAAGAGACGCTCCCCATCGACGGAATACAGAAGGAGACGTCTCAACTGTCGCACCATTGGCAAGATCTAAGACAACGCTCCAATCGGAGAGGCAATGCTGATCCATGAGGGATCGAAGATAATTCACGTAAAACGAAGCGGCATCCAAGGGATACGACTTGGGGAGCGGTAATTCCTCGGGTGCGGCCGGTTCTTCATCCAAGAGTGACTCGATGGCGATCTCTTCGTCGGGATCCAACTTGCACGCTAAATGGTCAAACAATTTTATTCCATTATCGCTAGGTGGATTATGCGAAGCAGTCACCGCGATGCCGAAGTCCGCTTGCTGATCCAAAACAGCCTTGGCCACTGCGGGCGTTGGGACGATATTCGCGTGATGCACATAGACTTCGTGCTGGTTCAAACCAGCAATTAATGCATCACATATCTCGATACCACTCGAGCGAGTATCCCGCCCGACGACTACAAAATGCGACTTTCCAGGCCGCGTCTGCAGCAGATAATTCCCCAGAGCACAGCCTAGGCGGTAGGCGAACCCTGGGCACATGCAAGGATCGCCAAAGCGTCCTCTGATCCCATCTGTTCCAAAATATTTAGCCATAGATTACTAATTTAAACCTGATTATAGAAGGACTGTACGTCTCGAAGCCATTGCTTCGCACGCCCGGAATTAATCATTTGACGAGCTAATGCGACACCACTCTGAAGATCTTTCGCCTGATTCGCGATCCAGAAAGCGGCACCGGCATTGAGTAGGATACTATCCAGCAAGCCCTGTGAGACAGACTCGTCCCCATCGAGGAGCGCGTGAAGGATGCCCACATTACCCTCCACATCGCCGCCCCGAAGGGAATCTAGATCGCACGGAGCCAGGCTCGCTTCTTCGGGCAGTAGATTGCTCCTTACAGATTTTAGTTGCCCGAAGCCAGCGACATGATTGTGCCCCGCACAGCTCAACTCATCCAGAGCCATTCCGACACCAGGTGTGCAATGAGCCACCAACCCAGCCTTTAGGCCCATGGTATGCAGTGCATTGGCAATCGGCTCGACCCATCGATCCGCGAAGACACCTAATAGCTGATAGGCGGGACGCCCGGGATTGATCAATGGCCCCAGCAAATTGAAAATCGAGCGACGCCCAGAGACGGCCAGCGCCTTCCTTACTGGCATGATCTCCCTGAAAGCTGGATGAAAAGCCGGCGCGAAAAAGAAGCAGAAATTAAGCGTATTCAAGGACTCGCGCAGTACCTCGTGAGGCGCATCCAAGCGCACTCCCAGTGCCTCGATCAAATCTGCACTGCCGCACTTTGAAGTAATGGAGCGATTACCATGCTTAAAGACGGGCACTCCGGCCGCTGCCACAATGAACGACACCGCGGTCGAAATATTAAAAGTACTGGAACCATCACCTCCAGTACCACAGACATCGATCGCCCGAGGCGCCCAAGCGTCGACACCCGGATCTACTGCGAGTGCACGGAAAGCAGAGGCAAAAGCTGCCACCTCTGTCGCCGTCTCTCCTTTATCATGCAAAGCGATCAGGAAAGCCTCTTTCGCCGCAGGCTCAACCGAGGTCGATGCCAAAAGGGACGCCGCGTTCCCGGCCAGTTCCGAGCAGAGGTCTTGCCCGTCAGCGACTGTTTTTGTAAGTTCTTGAATTTCTCGCATCTATGAGGTTTATAAGCAAAGCCTTCCATGATTCTGCACAAGCATAATCCGCTTAACCCAATGGGTCACTTTTCTGGGACAATGGCTTTTACGACTTCCCATCATGGCTTCATTCCCTAGCTTTCACACATGATTTTTCGATTCCGCGCACTCGTTTTCTGCTTCATCTTCAGCCTGAGCCTATCTGCTGCATTTGCCATTGAGGTAGAGCCTGATGCGCCAATCAAAAATGCCGATGCGGCCAAATTAAGTTATGGCGACGCGATCATTCTCGGCCTCGTCGAAGGCGTGACAGAGTATTTACCCATATCATCCACGGGGCACCTCATTTTGACGAATGCCCTACTCGGATTGGACGGCGACGACCCCATTCGTAACCAAAGGGGCGAGCTGATTTTGATATCTGATCCAGAAACAGCAACCCTACGCCCTTACACCATAGGCGAGGCAGCTTATGCTTATGTCATCGTCATTCAAGCTGGTGCCATTGCGGCAGTCATCATTTTATACTGGAAGACTATCCTGCAAATCGCGCTTGGCTGCTTCGGCAGAGATCTAAAAGGCCGTCAACTGGCGATCAACTTAATCTGCGCATTTCTACCGGCGGCAATCATCGGCTTACTACTGGACGACTGGATTGAAGCCAAGTTGGGTGACAACGTGCGGGCCGTCGCCGCCGCACTCATCGTCGGCGCAATACTCATGCTCGTCGTGGAGCGATGGCGCAAGCACGGTCAAAAAAATGCGATCCACCCAGAGGATGGCCCGAGCATATACGATCTAACCATACGTCAATCCGTTATGATTGGCCTTTTTCAATGCGTCGCCATGTGGCCAGGCACGAGTCGTTCGATGGCCACAATCGTGGGTGGCTATTTTGCCGGACTTTCCCCGAAGCATGCCGCGGAGTTCAGTTTTCTACTGGGCCTGATTACCTTGAGCGCTGCGTCTGGCTATAAAATAGTTAGTGACGGTTCACACATGATAGCTGGCCTCGAGATACGGCCCGTTTTATTAGGCTGCACGGTTGCATTTATTTCAGCAGCTTTAGCCGTTAAATGGCTCGTTGCCTACTTGAGCACACATGGATTAGCCCTGTTCGCCTGGTATCGTATTGCGCTCGCAATCCTGGTTTTCCTACTGGCCGGACAGTAAAAAAAATGCCCCGGAGCCATCCGGGGCATTGATACAATATACTTCACGAACTAGGCATTACGTTCGAATTCAGGTTCTACGTTACCTGACAGTTCCTCTTCCGATTCTTCATCTTGGTGAATGTAGTAGTCCTGATACGCCTTGTCAGAATAATGTGAATAATAGTAGCTGGACAATGAGCTCGTGATATTGTTGAGGATGGCACCAAATACAGGCGTATTGGACTCCCATAGGCGGCGGACATTCACCACGGCCGTCTTCCTCTTGACCGTATTAAATTTGATGATATAGAGAGTGCCATCGACCAAAGGCAGCAAGTTGAGTGCGTCGCTGACCGCTGCGAGAGGCGGCGAATCGACTACGATTCGATCATAACGGTCACGCAAATCAGCAAACATAGCCTCCAACTGGGCGCTGTTGAGCACCTGAGTCGGATTCTTCGACTTTCCGCCCGAAGACAATACATCTAGATTCGGGTAGACCTCCTTGATAATCACCTCATCTAAGGCGACACCCTTCTCGATATGATCAAGAAGCCCAAAGTCATTCTCAAGTTGCAGAGAGCGGGCAACGTTCGGTAGGCGCAAGTCAGCGTCAATGAGAAGGGTTTTTTCTCCGTGATTGGCAAAAGTCAGGGACAAATTCGAACTGACGAATGACTTCCCCTCTCCGGGAAGAGTACTCGTTGCGAGGATGATCTTCGCGTTCCTGCTCTCATCATTCAACTTAAGCGCGGAATGAATCGAACGGAAGGTCTCGGTCACATGCCGATCCACATTGGACGCGACTGCTTGGGCCTTGGTATTCGTATCTAGCTTCTTGATTCGCGGAACCACACCCAGCATGGGCAAGCCAATTGTGCCCTCGATATCAAAGGCGCTCTTTACTCTGTCATCGAGGAAGGCAACCGCAAAGATCAAGCCGAAACCAACTGCAATACCACCAAAGAAGCCAGCCGCCAAATTCATAGCAACATTAGGCGAGGACGGCTTATCCTCGGGCGGAGGGAACGCTTCGTCCACAACCCGAGCGTTCGGATTCTTCAAGTTAACTTGCGCCTTCTCCGTCGTCATGCGCGAATTCAGCGCCTGAAAGAAGCTTTGTTGAACCTCTAAATCACGCAGGAGAGAACTGTATTCGACACGTGTCTTACTAAGGTCGATGAGTTCTTTTTCCTTCTCAGCCAATCGCTGGCTAGCCATTTCGAAATTACTTTTTGCTTCAATGTAGCCGGCATAGACCTTATCGACAGAATTTTGTACTGCTCCCTCCAGCTCGAGCTCCGCTTCTTGTAAAGTCTGTAGTAGCTGAATCATCGCAGGGTGCTTTTCTCGGTATCTTTTACTCAGTGAGGAGATATTGATACGCGATCCGGTAATTTGCTCCAATAATCCGGAAACCCGTGATTGCTCGGCCACGAAGGACAGCTCCCAGAGGTTTTTCCCTTCACGGCGATAGGTCTCTATTAGATTCCATTTTGTTTCTAGTTGATCGTAGACATTTTTATTAGTCAGCTTGATCTCATTCAGGCGCGCGAGTTGAGCCCCCGCGATATTTTCCTGACTATCCAGGGACACCGCGTTATTTTGCTCACGATATTCCGCCAGCTTGAGGTCCAATTCTTCGACCCGTTCTTTCTGCTGTTCTGCACGAATACGGAGGTCTTCGACCGCCTTCATCGAGGCATCAATGTTCAACTTTAAATTGTAGTCGATATATTCTTTAGCGAAGAGATTCGCCACCTCAGCCGCCACGACAGGGTCGGGGTGCGAATAAGCCACATTGATCATTAAACTCATACGACGTGGTACGACCTTGCGGTTACGGCCTAAGATCTCGAGTGGAGTGAGCGGCCCACTCAGACTCAGCGTATCTGTGTAGGGCGCCATGAAGCGTTGCCGCATCTCATCCTGCAAACGTTGCTCAACGCCTTTAATAATGGTCGAGCTCTCAAGGAGGCTGATTTGTGTATTCAAATCCTCGGCCGTACGAATCTGGTTTTGCTCCATTTCGACGGTTTGGCCCAAGGCCGAAGAATCATCACGAAAGAGCTGCACTTGAGCGACCGCAGTATACACCTTGGTCTTATTAAAGGTATAGAGGATCGAACCCGAAAAAATGATAAAGAAAGCGACGATCAAATACCAGACCCGCTCACGAAACATGAGGAAGTAATCTTTGAATGAGCGCTGGGGGCCACCACCGCCTTCGCCGTAGGCACCGCCATAGCCACCATAGCCGTAGCCACTGCCAGCACCGTAGCCACCGCCACCGCCATAACCGTAGCCATAGCCGCCGCCATAGCCGCCCGCGTTGGGATCTGGGCCACCTTTTACATAATCATTCTTCATAGTAGACTTATAATTGATTTAAATAATGCGCTCCGGCACCCATATGGTATCACCTTCTTCAAGTATGACGTCTTTGACGTTAGGGTCCGTCACTATACGACTAAAATTAACTTCCATCTGACGCGCACGCCCGTCCTCATCCACGCGCTTGATGATTATGGATTTCGGGTTCCCCAACCGACTGACGCCACGCACGCCAGCAATCGCTTCGGTTAAAGTCAAATTACGATCGGGAGGAATCTCCACGACCCCGGGGCTATTAACGGATCCGAGAATATGGACAACTTTAGGCGAAAACTGAACGACAAGGACAGATACTTGCGGATCAACTAAATAGTCACGGTTATAAAGATCCGTGATCAGCGACTGCGCCTCCGCGACTGTCATTCCAGCCACCTTGACTTTACCAATGAGAGCGAGGGCCACGGATCCATCACCTTCAATACGGACGCTCTTATTAAGGTCCTGTTCCTGATACACTTCCACCGAGACAACGTCCGAGGGCTTCAAGACATAGTTTTCGCCCACAACAATACCGACACCACTACCTCCGCCATAGGCACCGGAGTAGGCACCTCCATCACTGCCCCCACCATCTGCGCCGGATCCGGAGTCCTGAGCATGAATTAAAGTTGCGAAAAAGAATGCACACAAGGCGGAGAGTAAAGATAGCTGCTTCATAAAGTAAAAAATGCCTCACGCACGGAGGCATTTAGACCGCAATCAAGAGGTAGAGTTTCAAAAAAGTTAATAGCGAAGCGTCGCAGTCAGATCAATACTATGATCGTTGTAACTATTACTTCTTAAATTCGAATCATTTTCGGTAAAAGTGTAACCGGTGCTTATTTGCCAATACTCATTTGGCAGATAGAACAGACGTAGCCCCGCATTATACTGATCATCCTCACGCTCAGAGTTGGAATAGTCGGTTAGAATATAGCCTAGGTTGGCATTGAGGGTAAAGAAACTGTTGATCGAGTAATTACCGCCCAAAATAACAGAAGACTTCTCCGTCGACTGACCCTCGCCCCCCACTCCAAAGTCACGGGATAGATCAAAATTTACGGCCAGCTTGGGCGTTGCCGTCCAAGTGAAGTTGGCATCGAGGCCCAGCATACCAGAGTCGTCGCGATTGGTCCGGCTCGGAGGTCCGACAAGAGTCCCAGCTGGGAGCTCGATGGTTTGAATAGTCGAATCGCTCGAACTTCTCGTGCGGTAACCGACCTTAAAAGAGCCCGTCAGCTTGGGCAATAATTGACCGCGTGCACCAATATTAAAAAAGTGACTGTCCGTTTCATAGTCGCTGATGATTCGGACTTGGTTTGGAGCACTGGCTCTAATGGTTTCTTCAATATCCATGTTCGTAAAAGTGTAACCCAGGCTCAAGTCCAGTTTGGGCGTGAGTTCATAAAAAACATCGAAAGGTGCAGACATGATTGTGCGATCCGGAAAAGCGTCATCAAAGGTCTTATACACTTTTTCACTATATCGAGCACCAGCTCCAAAACTGAACTTTGGCGAGACGCGGTATTCGGAATCCACAGTCGCTCCATAGGCGTCATATTCAATCAAATCGTTAGTGATATTATTTTCACCACTGTTCATCTTACTCTCATCGAAGTAGGCTGAACCACTAAGCGCGAGGCGACTGGATGTGTAGGAACCCACCGCCTTAATGTGGAATAGTTCCGTATCGAGCTGATCTTGATCTTCGTAGCGGATGATCTCGTAACGAGTAATAATGCTCAGGTCAGCATTTGTGAGTCCACGACCTACATTCACTTCAAACCCCGGCGACAACGTCCAGGTTAAATCATCTGTCTCTTCGGCCTCGTCACGAAAAACATTCGATGTCCACCTCAGACTAGATGATCCATTAAAATAGACATCCGTGTTACTACCTATGGATACCAAGGGAGCTGCAGATACGAACGTCTGCAGAAACAAAATCACCGTGCCTAAAATAACGAGGTACATAAAACTGCTTTTAATCGAAGAAAGAAATGCTTTTAATAAATGGGTCATAAGAAAAAAACGTGGGGGATGTTCGTATTTCCATCAATGTTTAGATAGCCAAAAAAATAACTGCAACACGAAAAAGGGCTTTATTTGAGCTTGTCGCGAAGCTGCATTTGCACGAATGTCTATTCCTCCCCCTGTTTTATCAAATCGTCCCCCCCCCC
>DLQD01000003.1:12137-33903 GCA_002480015.1 Opitutia bacterium UBA7441 | reverse complement strand
ATGGTGCAAAACCTCACTGCTCACAGTCGTATCACTCGAGGAAAGCCTATCCTCCTAGGTTTTGTTATTCAAAGAAAAGGTGTCGACGGGCACATCGAGATCTCGGTTCGTTGGGCTCGCCTGTTAGGTAGCTTTTTGCTTCTCATCATTATTGGGTGGTTCTGCATGGCAGGGGCTCTTTTCTTGCATTTCAAATACAATAAAGAGTTCGACGAAGTCTCCTACACCAAAATGCTCACCTTACTGCCCTTTGGACTGAATGAGCACCGGGTAACTTTAGGGAACTATCATATCGAAAAGGGCTTGGAGGAGGTCAAGGAGGGTAATTACCGAGATGCACTGCGCTTGCTGCGATTGGGGGTGGCCCGTGCTCCTGCTAATCTAGAGGGTCGCCGTGTGTTAGCCGAATTCTATGAAATTGCTCTCAAACGGCATGACATTGCTGCAGATCAGCTTTTAAAGGGTCTGGAGCGTGACGGGATCGAAGACTTGGATTACCTCAGGCAAACGCTCCGTGTGCTCCTGCGCTACCAAATGGACGAGGAAATCCAAAATCTGGCCGACAAGTATCTGCCCGAAGCACCGGACCTGACTGACATCAATCGCACCCTCGCCTTCGGTGCGGCCAACGCCAACTACTTGCGGGGCAACTACGACCGTGCCGACGACTATCTCATCACATACAAACTTCTGGAATCCTTAGAGGGGGTGCTGCTCTCAGCACAAATTAGCTGGGATCGGGGCAACCAAATAGCGGCTATTACAAAACTCAAAGAATCCATTCGCCGCTTCCCGAACTCAGAGCCTTTATTGATGCAACTCAGTCGCTACCACCGTGAGCTCGGTCAAATCGATGAAGCCCGTCGCTACGCGATCCTTCGAAATGTCAGCGATCCTCTCAGCCCAGCACCCCGCCTAGAACTCCTTTACATCTACAACAAATCGGGCGATATCGAGCGCGAGCAGCGTGAAACCCTGCGCATGCTCCAGCAATTCCGCGACGATGAGGCCGCCTTTCAGGCATTAGCCAATTTCGCCGCAGACACAGGAAACATTGATCTGGCGCGACGCACTTACGAGGAGGCACTTGAGAACGAATTCAACATCGATGCATTCGCCTTGCTCTTGATCGAAGCGCACCTCGTCGACAAAGATTACGAGGGTGCGCTCGACTTTTCAGAAGAGCTCCTTAAAGAACGACCCGATTGGCTCACGCAACGGTGGGCGATTTTCAACAGCCTTCGTGCCGTCGCGTCCTACGGTATCAATCGCCCAGACTTGGGAGAAATCTACCTACAAGACTTCCTCAATGAAGCTCTAAATCAACCTCAGACCTATCTTGCAGTCGCTCGCCGGTTCTCCAGCGTCGACCGCTACCAACAATCGCGCAAAGTGCTCATGCTTGCCTACCAAAAAGCACCGACTAATCAAAAAGTCCTTTCAGAGTTGATTCGCGCAGAGCTGACCGTCGGCAGTACGGAAAACTTAAATCGTCTTTTGTCCCGATTCTTACAAATGCGCCGCCCGCAGATGGATCTCCTCTTCGAAGCGTATCGCAAGCTAGGGAGTGACCGCTTCATCTTCACGCCGGATCGCGAAAGCCTGCTCTTACAGCTTAGCGCCCTACTCCGCGAGAACTCGCGAACACTACCAGAATTGGAAAGCTAAGAGAAGCTAAGAGCTGGCAGGGCTCTTCAGTTCCACCGTGGCAGCGATGACCCGGCGATCATCGACCTCGTCGATGGTGATCTCCATACCATAGCAAGTCAGGCGCTCGCCGCGCTCTGGAATATGCCCGAGCTCCCCGGTAATGAGACCACCGAAAGTGGACACCTCTTCATTGTCGATTTCTATTTCGAGCTCTTCTTCAATGTCATGGATCGGAGCGAGACCTGAAATACGAAAGCGATGCCCGTGACCGATTGCTACGATTTGATCTTCTTCGCTATCAAACTCATCCTGGATTTCACCCACGAGTTCTTCTAAAATGCTCTCTAAGGTGATCACGCCAACGATGCCGCCAAACTCATCGACAGCTAAAGCCATATGGAATTTAGCCCGGAGCATGCGTTCCAAAGCCTCTTCCAGCGGGGTTTCCAACGGAAAAACCGCTACATTACGCTTTAGTTTCATGAGGTCGATCTCCGAGACCGATCTGCGCAAGCGGAAAATATCCTTAATATGGATGATCCCCAAGCACTCATCCAGATCCCCGCGACAAAGCGGAAATCTGGTGTGACCAGCGGCCTTCATGCTGTCAAGGTTGGCATTGATACCCAACTCCAAATCACAGATCACGACTTGGCTGCGAGGCAGCAAAACATCTTGCACAACCAATTCCTGCATTTGCAGCGTACGGTTAACGATCTTCCGCACAACTCCGGAGAGTTGGCTGCTATCTTCCCCCATTGCTCGGATCTGGACATCGAGATCCAGCGGATTCAATTCATCATCCACGTCCACGCCCAAGAGCAGGTAGAGGCGCTTTTTCAACATCCGGAAAAAAAACATGGCCGGGAAGGTCAAGAACTGGAAAGCGAGTAGAACTCGGTAAGAGCGACGAATCGCTTTCGAGGGATCGCGCATGGCCAAGCCACGCGGAAAAATCTCCGCGAAAAAGAAATGCGCAGAGACGGCCAAGACAAACGAAACGAGGACCACCAACCAACGATCCGGCGCTTGCTCCAGTTTGAAAAGGCTGAAAAAATCACTCACTACTGGCATCAACAGCAGACCGACCGCGACTGTGCAGAGAGTTTTGCTGAAGCGCACGACCCGCCCGGTTTGATCGCTATTATCGATCAATCGGGCGACTCCAGGGAGCCGTCTCAGGTCGTGCAGTTGCTCCTCGCTGGGTTTTCGGTAACGGAATTTGACCAAGCTGATCTCGCACATCACCAAAAAAGCGTGGAGCACAAGCATCAAGCCAACAGCCGCGAGCGAGATCCCAAAATTAATCCACGCGTCTTCCATTTTTAGAGACTCCCCCTCCTGCATTCGACCAGCTCAGCAGCGGCCTTCAAAAGCTTCGCATTTTCTATCTCGGTGCCAATCGTGATCCTCACATAATCCGGCATACCGTATGGAGCCAAGGGCCTTACAATAATCCCCTTTTGCTGCAAGGCCTGAAAAAAGGCTAAGCCGTCGCCGACATTAGAGAGTACAAAATTAGCATGCCCGGCGACCGTCGCGCAGCCCAAAGACTCCAGACCTTCGACCAGTTGCCTGCGCCCGAGTTCATTGGCACAGCGGCAATGTTCCACGAACTCGCAATCCATCAGAGCAGCGGTCGCGGCGGCTTGAGCGACCGAGTTGACGTTAAATGGCTGCCGCACCCGCTGGAGAAGTTGAATCAACTCGGGATCACCGTATCCATACCCCACGCGCAGGCCCCCTAGCCCGTATATTTTAGAGAAGGTACGTAAACAAAAAACCTTACGCCCCTTAGCAATCAGCGAACGTAGATCAGGAGCCATTTCCAGATACTCAGCATAGGCTTCGTCAAGACAAAGAATGACATGCGTGGGCAGCGATTCTGCAAGCTCCACAAGGTCGGCTTCAGTGTTAGCCACACCGGTAGGGTTGTTTGGACTGGCCACAAAAAGTAGACGCGTCCGATCAGTAACTGCAGCACGCATGGCTTTCAAATCGTGCCCAAAATCCAACATTGGCACCTCAATCGGCGTCGCGCCAAAAAGTTTAGTCACCAATTTATAGACGATAAAAGCCTGCGCCCCCATCACGACCTCTAATCCTGGTCGTAAAAAAGCATGCCCGAGTAATTCTATGATTTCGTTCGAGCCGTTGCCCACAATAATGGAATCTGGCTCCACACCGCGCAGCTGAGCAATCGCCCCGCGAAGTAGGCAACAAGCACCATCGGGGTATAGGTGAGCCTGTTTAAGCGATGCCTGTGCAGCCACCATCGCTTTGGGGGAGGGGCCAAACGGATTCTCATTCGAGGCGAGTTTAGCGATCTGGGTAGGCTCCAGCCCAAACTCCTGAGCGACATACTCAATAGGTTTTCCGGGCTCATAGACCGGCTGTTCATGCACACCAGCATTGGCGAGTTCAGCGTATTTCATCGATATTCGGCTTTGAACTTGCCTCCCCGAGAGCCGATTGCAACAAAACAAAGCTTAAAGAACCTATGAAGATATTACTCACCGGCGCATCTGGACTCCTTGGCCACGCCTATGCGCAGGCTGCCATTCGTAGAGGCCACTCCGTCACTGCGCTTTACCATCAAAACCCACCACTGGCCGATGGCTTGGCTGACTCGATCCAGCTAAATGCGGCCCAACCCGAAGCGCTCACCAGCCTCTGCCTCGAGATGTGGCCGGAAGTCATCGTCAATTGCGCGGCCATTTCCGCCCCTGCATCTGTCGATGCGGATCCGAAACTGGCAGAAAAAGTCAATGTTGCCCTGCCCCGCCTGCTCGCCCAGTTGGCCACTCACCTCGGTGCGCGCCTACTTCATATCTCAAGCGATATGGTATTTGATGGGCAGAGTACTGAGACCTACCGCTCGACCGATATCCCCTGCCCGACCAATCTCTATGGTCAAACCAAGCTCATGGCCGAGCGAGAAGTGCTCGAGCACAATCCTGAAGACCCTGTCGTGCTGCGCATCCCCATCCTCATGGGCAACAGCCCCGGCGGCCAACGCAGCGTTCACGAAAAACTCCTCGCTGCAATCCTCGCCGGACAGTGCCCGAAGCTTTTTTGCGACGAAATCCGCCAACCTTGCGCCGCCTCCAACGTGGCGGATGTGCTCCTCGAATTGTCCGAGCGGCGCGACCTCCACGGTATCTTCCACTGGGCAGGCAGCGAAAAGCTTAGCCGTTTCGAGATGGGCCAACGTATTCTTAAACACTTCGGCTTGCCGCTCGATTCGATCCAATCCGTCTGTCAGAGTGATGATCCCGCCCATGCCGGGCGTCCCCGCAACCTCACCTTTAACCTCCACCCCATCGTCTCAAAGCTGAAGACTCAACCCGTCAACTTCGACGCCCAGCTCGAGGAACTCACTCGCGTCGAACCGCTCAACGCCTGATGCTCATCGCCCTGCCCAACGCATACGGCGATGCGGCCACCAACATGGCCATCGACGCCGCGATCCTTGAAGAGCTACCCAAGGGGCTAGCCGTCTTTCGGCATTACGGCTGGCTCGAACCCGCGGTCACCTTCGGCTATGCACAGAGCTACGAAAGTGTCGCCGCCATAACTTCAGCTGGGCTCAGTTCCACCGCTTCCGCAGACTTCGCCGTGCCGCTTACACTCTGTCGACGACTGACTGGTGGCGGCATCGTCGATCACCGCGATGATTGGACCTACGCCCTCATCCTCCATCCATCGCTGGCCTGCGCAAAAACCCCCGCGACCGAACTCTACGAACACATCCACCGCGCGATCGGCCGGGCGCTCGAAAGTCTCGACATCGAAACTCAGCTCGCCCCCTGCCCTAAAGCTTGCAGCAGCCAGATGACCAGCCCCCGGATCCCGAAACACGCCTCCCAATGCTTCGTCACGCCCGCCGCAAATGACGTGCTTCGCTCAGATGGGCGAAAAATAGCCGGCGCGGCCATGAAGCGCAACCGCCACGGGCTCCTCATCCAAGGCTCACTCGATCGTGCCGCCCTGCCTCAAGACTTCGATTGCGTCTACTTTCAAAGAGAGCTGCTGGAACAACTCGCCTCGGCCCTCAGTATTCCAAATGGCAGCCTGGAGGATATCCGGCCCCTGTTCAACAGCGAACGGATCGAGCGTGAAAAGCAACGTTTCGAGAGTCGGGAATGGAACCACCGCCGCTAATAAACCCTCAAAATCCACCACATGGCATCGGCTTAGCAGCCAACCACCCTTGGGGCAAAGCCATGCTCCAATGGCTGGATAATCGATGACCACCCGCATAGGGCTAAGCCGAATAAGCCTCTACTAAGAAGCAATCACCGCCGCTTCCGCCAACGTAACCATTCGCTGCTGTGGGACGTCCCATAGCTTCAAGCGTAGACAGCGCAGGACCTCCGCAGGTTGCAGGCTGGTCGTTTTGGGCGCTTGCAGTTCCGGCATACCGGCCATCGCATCAGGCAGCCTGTAATAGGGAATTTTTGAATTGAGATGATGAATGTGGTGATAGCCGATATTGGCAGTGAAATAGTTCATTACGGATCCCATTCGACAATAGCTGGACGAATCCAATGCAGCTCCCTCATAGGTCCATCCGTCTTCGTCCAGATAGGTAACCGTCGGGAAGTTATGTTGCGAATAAAACAAATACGCACCAAGCCCACTGCCCACAATAAATGGAATAGTCATCAAGCAGAGCGCCGCCAGCCAGCCCAGCCAATAAATAACCACTGCATAGAGGAGAACATGGATGACCAGCGCATAGAGCGCATCGCGATGCTTTTTCGGATTATTCATCAGCGGCACGATGCACATACTGCCGATGAAAACGGTTAAATAACCCAACGCGATGGTAAGGGGGTGGCGTATGGCGAGATATTTTAAGCGTTCCTTGCGTGAGCTACGCTTGTAGCGTGCTACGGTCATGACTGGGTAGGAGCCGATATGGGTCGAGCGGAGCTTACTATTCTTCGCGTGGTGTGTGTTATGCGAATGTGTCCAAATACTACTTGGGGTCATAATGAAAATACCCAAGACGCGCATAAGCCCATCCGCTAGTTTCGAGCGATCAAGAATCGCATGGTGCTGATGGTCATGGTAGAGCACGAATATCCTCACCACAAAGAGCCCCGCCAAGACCGAAAGGAGGAGGCGCCCGATGAGAATGGGCAGGAGGACGCTGCCGGCAAGGCAAGCCGCCAAAAATACAAAGGTCGAAAGGACCGCCACCCAGCTGCGCAGCTTGTATTCGTGTGCGAACTCGCGTGTGGCGAGAATCAGTTCTTTTCCGGTTCTTTGACTCATAGAATAAATGACAGTAAAACATCGCCTGATTAAAGCAGGCGCCGCAAAGCCTCAACCTGCGAAGTGGACATTGAAATACGCTTCTCTATCTGAAGATGGCGAATCAAATCGTCTTTTCCCTAAAACTCAAATACGGTTTGTGTTAATTGTGCGCCTTAAAGACGGCTCTCAGAAGCAAAGCGAGCACAGTAAGCTACCATTTCATCAGGAAGAGCCTCGAGCCCAAAGAAAGGAGCACAAGCCACAAGCAAATGCCCCTTCGGTTTCGAGAACTGCGATCTAGGGGGAGCGTGGCCTATTCGACCACTTCACACGTATCCACCATCTCCATCCTAAGGGCGTCGTCCTCCACCCGGAAGACGACAGTGCTCTGATCGGCGATCTCACCACTCAGCAAGGCACGGGCAAGCTTCGTCTCGATTTGTTTTTGTAGAAAACGCTTAAGCGGCCGTGCCCCATAGACTGGATCGTAGCCTTTCTCACCGACCCAAATACGGGCGGCTTCGTCTAGCTCAATAGCGATACGGCGCTCGGCCATGCGGGTGTTGAGTTCGGCCATCAACAGATCCACAATGCGCGTGATCTCTTCAAGCGTAAGGGGCTTGAAAAGGACGATATCGTCGATCCGGTTGAGAAACTCGGGGCGAAAGCCTTGGCGCAACTCAGCCATGACGGATTCCCGCACACTCTCGGGGATCTCTGAGCCAGAGACGCCCTCGGAAAGATAACGGCTCCCCACATTCGAAGTCATTATTATGACAGTGTTCTTAAAATCCACAGTATGTCCCTGCGCGTCAGTAATGCGCCCGTCGTCCATCACTTGGAGAAGGACGTTAAAGACATCGGGATGCGCCTTCTCAATTTCGTCGAAGAGCACCACGCTGTAAGGCTTACGGCGGACGGCTTCAGTCAGCTGCCCCCCTTCATCGTAGCCAACGTAGCCCGGAGGGGCCCCAATGAGTCGTGCGACGGCGTGCTTCTCCATATACTCCGACATGTCGATGCGCACAATATTGTCTTCCGTATCGAAGAGCGTCTGTGCGAGCGTGCGGGCCAGTTCGGTCTTACCGACCCCGGTGGGCCCCAAAAAGAGGAAACTGCCGATCGGCCGGCGCGGATCTTTAATACCCGCACGGGCGCGTAGGATAGCTTCGGCGACAAGGACAACAGCCTCATCTTGTCCGACCACCCGCTCGTGCAGCACCTCTTCGAGGCGGAGGAGTTTTTCTTTTTCTCCTTCAACCAAACGTGAGACCGGCACACCCGTCCATTTGGAAACGATTTCGGCGATCTCTTCCTGTGAAACTTCTTCTTTGAGCAAAGCATTTTCTTTCGACTCGACAGCTTCGAGTTGTTGCAGCCGTGCTTCCAGCTCGGGCATTTTGCCATGGCGTAGCTGCGCGACTGTATTCAAATCATACGTTCTCTCGGCCTTTTCCATAGCGATCCGGGTGGCGTCGATCTCTTCGCGGACTTTGCGAATTTCGTCAATCGCACCTTTCTCACTGTCCCACTGAGCACGGAGGGCCCCCTCCTTCTCGCGAATGTCGGCGAGTTCCTTGGAGAGCACCTTGAGGCGTTCCTTGGAGGCTTCGTCTTTTTCGTTTTTCAGGGCGGCTTCTTCGATCTCGAGTTGGAGCGCCCGGCGGGTGAGTTCGTCGAGCTCTTGTGGCATCGAGTCCATCTCCGTGCGGATCATGGCGCAGGCCTCATCGACGAGGTCGATCGCCTTGTCGGGCAGGAAGCGGTCACTGATGTAGCGGTGCGAGAGGAGAGCGGCTTGCACGAGGGCATTGTCCTGAATACGGACGCCGTGGTGCAGCTCGAAGCGCTCGCGGATGCCGCGGAGAATGGAAATCGTGTCTTCAACATTAGGCTGGTCGACTTGCACGGTCTGGAAGCGGCGCTCGAGGGCGGCGTCCTTCTCGATGTATTTGCGGTATTCGTCGAGCGTTGTCGCGCCGACACAGTGTAACTCGCCCCGTGCAAGCATGGGCTTGAGCATGTTGCCCGCATCCATCGAACCTTCAGCCTTGCCCGCGCCGACGATAGTGTGCAACTCGTCGATAAAAAGAAGAATGCGCCCTTCGCTGCCTTTGATCTCCGCGAGCACAGCTTTAAGGCGCTCTTCGAACTCTCCCCGATATTTGGCACCGGCCACGAGCGAGCCCATGTCGAGGGCAAAAACAGTCTTGTCCTTCAAGCCCTCGGGCACGTCGCCTCGCACGATACGCTGCGCGAGGCCTTCGACAATCGCAGTCTTACCGACTCCGGGCTCTCCGATGAGGACGGGGTTGTTCTTCGTCTTACGCGAAAGAATGCGAATTACCCGGCGAATCTCGGAATCACGCCCGATGACGGGGTCCATCTTGCCCTTGCGCGCCAGCTCGACGAGGTCGATGCCATATTTTTCCAGGGCCTCAAAGGTCGTCTCCGGGTTGCGAGAAGTCACCCTTTGCCCCGCGCGGGACGATTCCAGGGTCGCCCGGACTTTGTCCGCGTCGAGCTGAAACTGCTCAAAAAATTGCCCAAGCTTGCCCTTCGGATCCGCAGCCAAGAGGCCGAGCAACAAGTGCTCAGTGCTCACAAAATCGTCGCCCAGTTTGGACTTCGCCTGATCGGCCTCGGTGATCGCTTTCTGCAGGGTCGAAGAGAGGTAGACCTGGCTGGCGTTGATACTCCACGAGGCTTTGGGCAAGGCATTCAGCTCGCGCTTCGCCGCCAGCTCGACCGCAGAAGGCGAAATCTGCATGCGCTCGAGCAAACTTGGCACGATGCCGCCTTCTTGCTGCACGAGCGCAATTAAAAGATGCCAAGTGTCGATCTCCTGTTGCCCATTCTGGCGCGCAAGATTTTGCGCCTCTTGCATAGCGAAAGCAGATTTTTCGGTGAAGCTATTAAAATCAATATTCATACATCTTATTTTTGCACAAAGCGTTCCACCCGTACAAGCACTCGAATAATCTGTAGCCCTTTCACAAATAGTTACTTGCACATACTACAAAATTAGCCTGCCGGGCAAATTCCCGCATAACAGAGACAAAATTCGCGGAAAATGGGACAATATGGCACGCCTCTTAAAGCATTCAAGTTCACGCTTAGCTCGACAACCCGCGCAGTCACCCTAATTTGGCAAATATGCGTGCTTCTCTCAACATTTGCAAAATCATAGCTTTAGTCTTGTTTCCGATTTCAGTAACGAGTCGTGCCTATGGCTTTGAGCAAATGAGCTATTTCGTAATCGACTTAACCCAAAGCACTGACTCCGAAGCGTTAGCTGGGCGTCTGGCGGTGCCGCAAGCCGCCCTCGCTGGGAATGTGGCAAAAAAGCCCACATCTTCGACTGAGAATCGCGGAGAGTTTGAAATCGACTACGTTGAAAACGTCGGTTCCACCGGCAACTCAACATTCGAATTCGAACTACCCCTGAATACAACGCCACAGAACGAGTTAGAAAGCATCAATTTCAGTACGAGTGACTTTGATTTCAGCAGCGGCAGCCATACAGTGTTTGGCGAATAGTTCTTAAGGGCACTTCTGCAGAAGCGCCCTTAAGACTTGAACGTCTTTTTCGCCCGCTTGCGATTCGGATAAACGGTGCGGCAGATTCCGCAAACCGTGCCATCGCATCCCCGCGCGGAGCAATGTTCGCGGCCATACAAAATGATCTGAATATGCAGGTCGTTCCAGCTGGACTCAGGGAAAAGGCGCTTCAGGTCGCGCTCTGTTTGAACAACATTTTTACCACTGGTCAGACCCCAGCGCTGGGCCAAACGGTGAATGTGCGTATCAACGGGAAAGGATGGCACGCCGAAGGCCTGCGACATCACGACCGAAGCCGTTTTATGCCCCACTCCCGGGAGCGCTTCGAGCGCGACCATATCGGCAGGCACCTCGCCCCCATACTGATCGAGCAAGATTCTCGAGAGACCGGCTATGCCCTTCGCCTTCATCGGCGAGAGACCGCAAGGTCGAATGATTGCGCGGATTTCCTCTTCCGGAACCTTGACCATAGCCTGCGGCGTATCCGCCCGTGCGAAAAGCAGTGGCGTAATCTGGTTGACCCTTACGTCGGTGCACTGCGCCGAGAGCAACACTGCTATGAGCAGTGTGTAGGGATCCTTGTGATCCAAGGGCACAGGCGGATTCGGATAAAGTTCCTCCAGGCGTTTCCGGATATAGGCAGTGCGTTCTTTCTTCGTCATTGGGCAGGTAAAAAATCTTGTTTCTTGCCCACTGTGTAAACTTCGCACAGAAATGCAAAACACTGATGAGCGAAAACAATAATAGCCCTCAAGGCACCCGCTTACGCAGCGCACTGCCCGAAGCACTGAGCGGATGCCGCGCGGTCGAAGTACTCGAACGCTCGCTGGCCCAGAACCGACTGGGGCACGGCATCCTTCTCCACGGAGAAAGTCTCGCCAGCTTGGAAAGTATCGTCCGCGCCATTGCCGCCTACCTGCTCAAAACTCAGCGCGACCCTTTCGAACACCCCGACTGTTTCATCCTCCGCCCAGGGGGCAAAGCACGCCTCATTAAGGTCGGCAAAAGCGAAGAGGCTAACTCGATGCGGAAACTCGTCGTTGATATCGCCAAAAGCTCAAATCAAGGCGGGCGCAAAGTCGGTGTCGTGGTCGATGCCGATCGAATGAATGCCGCCTCGGCCAACGCCTTTCTCAAGACCCTCGAAGAACCCCCCCCTGGCACTACTCTCTTCCTGCTCACGACACGCCCTTACGACCTGCTCGATACGATTCGTAGTCGCTGCTTAAACTTCCGCATTCCCGCCGAGCTCGAGACTATTCAACATCCCGATTGGGAAAAATGGGTCGTCGATTATCGAGAATGGATGGGCCATTTGCTAAACGGGCCGAATAAGCAAACCGTTCCTCATATCATGATGGGCGCCTATGGCCTGAACGCACGCTTTCAGAATATCCTCGCCGAAATGACCGCTGAAGCCTGGAAGGCACAGAAAGAAGCCCTGCCCGACCACGTCACGACCGAAGAAAAAGACGCCATGGAAGTCGGCCTGAGCAAAGGCTACCGCAAACAACTCTTCGGCGAAATCGAAAAGGCCACCGCCCAGTTCGCCCGCGATATCGAAGCCCTCAACACCGGCGAGCTCCCCGCCAGTGCACTCTATCGCGCGACCGAAGCGCTCGAAAAATCCGCCGGACTGATGGAGATCAATTTCAACCAGGTCGCCGCGCTGGAATTGTTTTTCCTCAGTTCGTTACGCATTTGGACGACCGCACGGTAGCAGAGAAGTTTTTTCGTTTTCATCAAACATTATTCATTAGTCATCAGTCATTCAATATGTGCGGCCGATACACACTCCATACTCAAAATCAAATACTCGCTGAGGCCATTGCCCTAGCGCTGCCGGGAGCCTATGCACCCGATTACAACATCGGTCCCGGACAGAAGGCTTTAAGCATCGCTACACGCGACAAGGTGCAGGCGGTCGCCACAATGATGCACTGGGGTCTGCGCACCCCACAGAATTTCCATATCAATGCACGTATCGAAACGGCCGACACCAGCCCGCGCTTCCGCGAGAGCTGGTATGAACATCGCTGCCTGCTCCCCGCCAATGGCTTTTACGAATGGTATCAGGATGGTATCACCAAGCAGCCCTACTACATCTACCCGAAGGACGAAACCTTGACCTACTTTGCCGGACTCTGGTTTCCCTCGGAAGGAACTGATTCGTCACCGACCTTTGTCATCTTAACGACCAAGGCGCTGCCCTCAGTGCAGGACATTCATGAACGCATGCCGCTCATACTAAAATCTGAGGCTCAAGCCGCATGGCTGAGCGGTGATCTCGGCAAGCGCGAGGCTCAAGCGATAGCCGATGAGGCACAGCTCGAAAAGTGCACTGTCTCGCGCCGAGTCAACAGCGTGCACAATAAGGACAGCCGCCTGATCGAAGCGACCGCTCCGCTGACCGATGACCAGATGATGCTGTTTTAGAGCAACTGCGCTTAAATAGAAGTATTGGCCAGCGCCCGTAGACAACAGGAGCACCATTGACGTGAGGCAGGCTCACACACTCGCTACGCATTGAGCGCCAGCGGGAAGATTTCAACGGCACCAATCCATCCAACACGAGATTGCACTCCAATCTACAGTAGCCCAGAAATTTAAAGCTGACTTTGCTTGTCTTCTCAGGCGAGTTGGCGCATCAAATCTGGATGGATCCCTGCGACACCCCTGCCTGCCAATCTGCCCGCGAAATCTTTCACGAATTGGAGGAGTACTACGACGAGCATAACCTCTACTTCCAAACGATCGGCTCTGTCCTCGAGGCGGCCAACCTCCTGGATGTCCCCCACCGACTCAAGCTGATCCTCACACAGCCAAAGAATGAAATTATGGTGCACTGCCCCGTCAAAATGGACGACGGCACCTGGCAACTTTTCAAAGGCTACCGCGTGCAGCACAATAACGTGCTCGGCCCCTATAAAGGAGGCATGCGCTACCACGGCGAAGTTAAGCTGGACGAGGTCAAAACCCTCGCACTACTGATGACGATGAAGTGCGCCCTCGCCCGCCTCCCCTATGGCGGTGCTAAAGGCGCCCTCAAAATCGACCCGCGTGCCGTCAGTAAGGACGAACTAGAACGCGTCACTCGCCGCCTGACTGCAGCGCTCGGTAATAATATCGGCCCGGACTACGACATCCCCGCACCCGACATGGGCACCAACTCGCAGATCATGGCTTGGATGGCAGACACCTATATCAATTTTGCGGAGTCCTCAAACAAGGTCACCGCGCGCGGCGTCGTCACAGGTAAACCGCTCGAATTCGGCGGTTCCGCCGGGCGCGAGAAAGCCACCGGCCAAGGTCTTGTCTACGTCCTCGATGCTATGCTGCCGGGTATGAAGATGGACTTATCTGAACTCAGCTGCAGCCTGATTGGTTATGGTAATGTCGGCTCTTGGACGGGACGTCTGCTGCAAGCACGCGGCACGCGACTCAAAGCCGTCATGGATCACACCGGCGCCATTCGTAACGCGCACGGAATCGATGCCGAGAAACTCGCCCTGTACGTCGCCCAAACCGGGGGCGTCAAAGGCTATACCGAGGCCGATGCCATTGACGAGCCGGACTTTTACAGCACCCCGGTGGATCTATTTATCCCCGCCGCTCTAGAACAAATGGTCGACCTCGAACATGCCGAACGCCTCCAATGCAAAGTGCTGGTCGAAGCCGCCAACGCACCGACTACACCACGCGCCGAACGACACTTGTTAGCCAAAGGCATCGAAGTGCTACCCGCCATTCTCTGCAACGCTGGCGGGGTGACTGTGAGCTATTTCGAGTGGAAACAGAACCGCCAATCCGAGACTTGGGACGAGGAACTGGTCGACGAACGCCTGCGCACCGTCATGACGCGCTCTGCCCAACGCGTGCTCGACACCGCCGCACGCCTCAACTGCAACATGCGCATGGCCTCCTACGCCGCCGCGATTGAGCACATCGATAAAGTCTACGAGATGCGCGGCGTCTTCCCGTAGGCAATTGCCTGCAAGGCCGCCTCCGCTTGACTTGAAGAGCTAACACCCGTCTTAACTCGCCACCTAGAGACGGGGCGCCGGAGACCTCCGTTTCGCCTTGAGCTGACCACAACCGGCCGCGACGTCGATGCCGCGGCGTTGACGGACAGTACTGGGCAGGCCAGAGTCCTGGATAATGCGTTGAAACTCACGAATGTTGCCCTCTTCGGGTGCCTGACCCTCGTATCCTTCCGTCGCGTTCAGTGGGATCAGGTTGACATGTGCGTCCATGCCATGAAGCAACACGGCCAAACGGTGCGCATGATCCGCGCTGTCATTGACCCCGCCAATCAAGGTCCAAGCGAAGAACACACGGGCGCGTTTGATCGCGGTGTATTCGCGGCAGGCCTCGATCAGATCGGCCAAAGGCCATTTTTTGTTCACCGGGATCAGCGCACCGCGCTCTTCATCGCTCGCCCCATGCAGGCTCACAGCCAGCGAATAGCGCTTCGGGTGCCGCGCCAACTGTAGGATACCCGGTATATGCCCAACCGTGCTAATAGCTACCCGGGCGGGGCCGATGTTGAGACCGCGGTTATCCGTCAAAATATCAAGCGCCTCCATAACCGGTTCGAAATTGTGCAGCGGCTCTCCCATCCCCATCATTACGATATTGCGCAAACGCTCACCTTGACTGGCGCGTAGACTACGCTCAACGTGATGCGCCTGAGCGACGATCTCACCCGCCGAAAGGTGACGCGAAAAGCCCATCTGCCCAGTAGCGCAGAATACGCAGCCCATGGCACAACCGACCTGACTGCTCAAGCAGGCTGTGAACCGCCCCGGAAACCCCATCCGCACCGACTCCACTTCGGTCCCGTCGCCGAGACGGAGCAAATATTTTTCGGTAAACCCATCGCCGCTCGGAGTGCAATCAACCTGTTCGATCGAGCACAAGGGAGGCGCACTTTCCGAAGACAGCCAACGCGCGACTGGCGGCAGGATACCTTCGGCCTCCCCCAGACACGCATTAACCAAACGGCGCTGCACGGCACTGAACAAAGGACGGGTATGCACAGGGTTGACCCCTGCCTCCTGAAGAAGCGACTCCATCGCGCCGTAGCGGTAGCCTTCCAAAGTTTCGATCATCGGGTGCAATTAGGGCTTTCTATTGTAACGTTTTTTGCTAGAATAAACTAACTGCTAACGAAGCAGTGTTCATAAATAAAAAGGATTATATCATGAAAATACAAACACTGACTAAACTCGCTCTTGCCAGCCTCATCTTCGCTGGCCTGTGCTTCACTACTGGCTGCGAAAAAAGCCCTGAAGATAAGGCTGCGGACACTATGGAAGAGGCCACTGACGCCGTCCAGGACGCCGCCAACTAAGATCGCGAGTTCTCCAAAACGACTCTGCCACGCGCTCCTACTAAGGAGCGCGTTTTTTTGCATTTAGGACAAAAAAACTGACAAGGAGACTTTCCTGCGATCTTAGAGACTCTCAAGGATACGTTGGGTTTCGTCGCGTTTTTCGGTGGTTTCGGCGAGTTGCTTACGAGCGCCTTCGACCACTTTCTCGGGAGCGCTGTCGACGAACTTTGGGTTCCTCAATTTACCCTCCCCTACCGCGACGAGTTTATTCAGTTTTTCCAACTCCTTTGTCAGTCGTGCCTTCTCCGCTCCGATGTCGATGCTGCTACTCAAGTCGAGGTAGAGCGAGCCCAGCGGTGTGACCACAGCAGGCAGACCGTCTGCCGATCGATCGCCGATCGCTTCCAGACAACCCAGTCCGGCTAAAGTTTGGATCAGGCTGGCATTGGCGTCGATAACCGTCGCGGCGACACCTTCGGCCCCGTAAAAAACAGCGACATCACGCTTGTTCGCTAGATTGTATTGCGCCTTGAGGGCGCGCGCTTGGGAGATGAGTTCCTGCAAATGAGTGACGCGCTCGATCGCATCGGGGTCGACGGGAACGCGCTCCTCCATTGTCATAGCAGAAATCAGCGGCGTGTTTTGGATATAGGGCACCACCTCGTCATAAGCCAGACCATGCCAAAGTTCTTCCGTGATGTGAGGGATGACTGGGTTGGCCAGCTGCAGCACTTGGCGTATGACGAGGTCCTGGATTGCGAGGCAGTTGTCGCGCAGAGCTTCGTCGCTCTTGAGCTTGCCCTTGGAGGCCTCGACATACCAATCGCAGAAATCTCCCCAGAAGAAGGCATAGATTTGATGCGTAAGCGGCGAGATCTCGTAATTGGCGAAACACTTTTCCAAGTCAGCTGTAACCTTTTGCAGCCGACCGAGGATCCAATGGTCGTAGTCATCAAAGAGATCGGAATGGATGCGGCTAATGATCGCCTCGAAGCTGGAATTGTCGGCCTGCGGCCCTGACATCTGGCGGAAGCGAACAGCATTCCAGAGCTTATTGCAGAAGTTTCGTCCGATCTGGATGCGCTCTTCGGAGAAAAGGATGTCCGAACCGGAAGGAGCTATGTTGCAAATCCCGAAACGCAATCCATCAGCGCCATACTTCTCGATCAGGTCGAGTGGATCGGGTGAGTTGCCTAGGGATTTCGACATTTTGCGCCCCTTTTCATCCCGGATAAGGCCGTGGATGAAAACATTCTTGAAGGGGATACGTCGGGCGATTTCTTCGTCGGAGAGCTCTTTGGCATCGTCGCCGTATAGCTCGAGCCCGGCCATGATCATGCGTGCCACCCAGAAGAAGATGATATCAAATCCTGTAACGAGCGTCGTCGTCGGATACCAGAAATCAAGTTCTTCCTGCTCCACCGCCGTCGGCTCTGGCCAGCCGAGGTTGGCCATCGGCCAGAGGTAGGAGGAAGCCCAGGTGTCGAGAACATCGTCTTCCTGCTCCCAGTTTTCGGGGTCGGCGGGGCCTTCGACCGAGACGTGGACATGCTCGGGGTTGCCGAAGTCGAGTTCAATGCGCTCGAGACCCTTCTTATACCACACAGGGATACGGTGCCCCCACCAGAGCTGACGGCTGATGCACCAGTCCTGAATGCCGTTGAGCCAGTGGAGGTAGGTTTTCTTCCAGCGATCAGGATGGAATTTCAGGGTGCCGTTTTCGACGGCACGTTTGGCCTCTTCGACCTTCGGATATTTGAGAAACCATTGCTCGGAGAGGCGCGGCTCGATCGGCACATCGCCGCGCTCGGAGAAGCCGACCGTGTTTGCATAAGGTTCGCGCTCGATGAGCAAGCCCATGTCCTCAAGCTTCTTGGCGGCAACCTTGCGGGCTTCGAAACGATCCATACCCGCGAAGTCCTCACCAGCCAGAGCGGTGAGCTTCCCCTCGGCGTCGATCACTTCGATCATTTCAAGCTTGTGGCGCTGGCCGATTTCGAAGTCGTTTTTATCGTGCGCGGGCGTGACCTTGAGGCAGCCGGTGCCGAACTCGCGGTCGACGTATGCGTCGCCAATGATCGGGATCTCGGCCTTCGGAAACGGGCGCCAAACGGTCTTGCCGATGAGGTGTTTGTAGCGCTCGTCCTCAGGATGGACGGCTACAGCTGAGTCGCCCATCAAGGTCTCAGGCCGGGTGGTGGAAATCTCGAGGTGGGTGCGCTCGCCGTCGGGTTCGACGAGTTCATAGCGCATTTTGTAAAAGAAGCCGCTCTGTGGCTTCATATTGACCTCTTCGTCAGAGAGCGCGGTGTGGGTGGCGGGGCACCAGTTGACCATGCGCTTGCCGCGGTAGATGTAGCCGCGCTTGTAGAATTTGACGAAGGCATCGAGCACCGCCTTGGAATAATCATCATCGAGCGTAAAGCTGGTCCGATCCCAGTCGCAGGATGCCCCGAGCTTCTGTAGCTGGTTGAGGATGACGCCGCCGGATTGCTCGCGAAATTCCCAGACTTTTTCGAGGAAGCCTTCGCGGCCGAGGTCGTATTTGCTCTGGCCAGTGGCCTCGCGTAGCTGTTTCTCGACCTTGGTCTGCGTCGCAATACCCGCATGGTCGGTGCCTGGTTGCCAGAGCACGGCCTTGCCCTCGAGGCGGGCGCGGCGAACAAAGATGTCCTGCAAGGTGTTATCCAAAACGTGCCCCATGTGCAACATCCCGGTAACGTTGGGAGGTGGAATCATAATCGCATAGGGCTCGCGCTTGGCATCGGCCACGGCTTTGAAGCACCCGGCTTCGAGCCAGTTGGCATACCAGCGTTGTTCGACTTCTTTTGGTTCGTAGGCTTTGGCGATCTCAGACATAGCGGAAATTGGGAAAACAGGGAAACTGAGGCTGAGACGGCGGCTTTCAAGCATGAAAAGTCAGCGCAGCTCCATACCCAGCAAGCGTTCAGGCTGCACGCTCCAGCGCTCACGCCCTGAAAACGGGTTCCCCGTTCCGCTACCACGACTCTCCCCACGTAGCGGAAGCGGGAACCGCTTTCGATCCACGGTAGCACGCTCGCTGAAGCGTCGCGTTACCCACAAAAAACCCGCAGGCGGTGGCGCGCTGCGGGTTTTGAAAGGGATCTGCCAGGAGATCAGCCGGTGAGTTGCTTGATGATCTCGACAATGGGCAGGAACAGCGCGATGACGATGAATCCGACCACGACCGCGAGAAAGACGATCATGACGGGCTCGATAATCGAAGTGATCCCAGCTACGGCGTTGTCGACGTCTTCATCATAGTTATCAGCCACACGGTTGAGCATCTCGGCCAACTCGCCGGTCTCTTCGCCCACATCGACCATACTGGTGACCATGTTGGGAAAGACGGTTTCTCGCTCCATCGGCTTGGCGAGGGACTCGCCATCGCGCACCGCATCGTGGATACGGGCGAGTGCATCCTCGTAGAATTTGTTACCGGTGATGTCCTTGGTAATAGTGATCGACTGCAGAATCGGAACACCACTGGAGAGTAGCGTGCCGAAGGTGCGGGTGATGCGGGCAATATTGACCTTACGAACGAGGTCGCCAACTTTCGGCGTGTTGATCGAGAGCCAGTTAAACATCTTTGAGCCGATCGGTGTCTTCAGGAAGAACTTCGAAGCGAAGAAGCCAACGGCCACGAGAATGATTGTGAGTATAATATTCTCCCGCATGAAATTACTGACGCCGACGACTAACTGAGTCGGCCCAGGCAGCGCAGCACCTTCGAGCATGTCATCAAAAATCGTCTGAAACTTGGGCACCACCACGACCATGAGTAGTGCCACGATCGAAACGGCGACGCCGACAACGACAATCGGATACACCATAGCAGCCTGGACCTTCTTCTTTGTCTTCAGAGCTTTTTCCATGAATCCAGCAAGACGGGACAGGACAGTGTCGAGCACACCACCCGCTTCACCAGCGCGCACCATATTGACAAAAAGCCGGTCGAAAATTTTGGGATGCTGAGAGAGCCCGTCGGAAAAAGAGTTACCGGATTTTACCTGATCGGCGATTTGTTCAAGCACGGCTTGGAAACGGACGTTCTTCTCTTGGCGAATCATAACTTCCAGAGCACGCAGCAGGGGAAGCCCGGCATCGAGAAGCGTGGCAAGTTGACGAGTAAAGGTAGTCAATTCTTCGGGCTTGATCACCTTACCGAAGCCACCGGCCTTTTTGGTTTTTTTGCCGCCTTTTGCCGACGCCGCACGCGCGGGTCTGTCGCCACCGGCCTCGATAATTTTGGTGGGCATCAGACCGGACGCGCTCAGCTTAGAGCTGGCTTCATCCTGACTGGCCGCTTCGACCGTACCGGTCTTTTGCTTTCCGTTGGCGTCAATCGCCGTATATTTGAATTTTGCCATGGGGAGTTTTGAGGTTATGTGTATTTAAGAACTTCTTCGATCGTCGAATTACCATCGAAAATGGCGCGCAATCCGTCATCACGCAAGCTTCGCATACCCTGTTCGAGCGCTTTCTGCTTAATCGTCAGCGTCGGGGCACGGTTATTGATCAGCTCACGAATTGCGTCGGATACGACAATCATTTCGAAAAGACCAACACGGCCGCGGTAGCCCGTCTGACTACACTCGGGACAGCCGTCGCCATAATAAAAATCCTTATCCGCAATTTCGAGCGGGTCGACGTCGAGCAACTCAATAAGGTCGTGCCCCGGCTCGTAGGCAGTTCGGCAAGTACGGCAAATCCGGCGGACGAGACGTTGAGCTAGGATGGCTTCGAGCGATGCGGAAATCAGGAAGGGCTCCAGACCCATGTCGATGAGACGGGTCACTGCCCCAGGCGCATCGTTCGTGTGCAATGTGCTCAAGACGACGTGCCCCGTGAGCGAGGCCTGCACAGCAATCTGTGCGGTCTCCAAATCGCGGATCTCCCCTACCATGATTTTATCTGGATCCTGGCGAAGGAACGCGCGCAGCGCACGGGAGAAATCGAGGCCTACCTGGTGGTTGACCGCAACTTGCATAATACCGTCGATCTCATACTCAACGGGGTCTTCGGCCGTCAGGATCTTAGTTTCGACATCATTCACCTCACGGAGCGCGCTATAGAGGGTTGTGGTCTTACCGGAACCGGTGGGGCCGGTCACGATAAAGATACCGTTCGGACGATCGACCAGATCGCGGATAGTTTTCAAGATGTCGTCCGGCAAACTAAGCGCCTCCAGGTCAAGGTTGACCACCGACTTATCGAGGACGCGAAGCACCACGGACTCACCGAACTGGGTTGGTAGCGTCGACACACGTAAATCAACAGGCCGGCCTGCAATTGTCATTTTAATACGGCCATCCTGCGGAATCCGCGTCTCGGAAATATTCATATTCGAGAGCACTTTGATCCGTGAGGTCACGGGGAGGGCCAAACTCTTAGGCGGGGGTGCCATCTCATAGAGCGCTCCATCAATCCGATAGCGGATACGAAACTGGTCTTCAAAAGGCTCGAAGTGAACGTCAGAGGCTTTGTCCTTAATCGCTTGCTGGAGCACGAGATTGACGAAGCGAATGATGGGCGTCTGATTCGCAAGGTCGGTGAGATCACCTTCCGAAAGATCATCCTGCGACTCAGCGAAACTTTCACCAAGGTCACCGAGTATGTCGTCGATCGAGGAATCTTCTTCGCCGTAGGTCGCAATCAAGAGGGAGTCCATGTGCGCCGGATCACACACGACGATGGTAATATCCTTATTGAGCGTAAACGTAAGGTCATCAATGATCGCCGGGTTAAAGGGATCCTGGGCGAGCAATGCAACCGAAGTATCATCCACCTCATATGGAACCACCGCATACATACGTGCGACGCTGGCACGCACGGTCGAGGCGACAGACTCGTCGATCTTATTGGGCGGGGAGTCGAGGTAATCGTAGCCCAGATATTTGGCCACGGCGGCAAGGATATCTCCACGCTCGATGA
>DLQD01000003.1:0-11986 GCA_002480015.1 Opitutia bacterium UBA7441 | reverse complement strand
GAATCTCTGTATTGGGGGGATGAATAAAATTGGATTAAAGGGATAAAGTAGCGCCATTCTCTTCGAGTTTCGCACGCATTGAATCTGCATTTTGCGACTTACCCAAGGCCTCTTCAGCGGTAATGAGGTTCCGGTTATACAAGCTGAGTAAATGAGCGTCCAAGCTAATCATGCCATGGCTGGCACCGGTCTGAATGTCCGAAGCGATACGGTAGGTTTTGTTTTCGCGGATAAGCTGGGATATCGAGGTAGTTGTGACCATGATCTCGAAAGAGGCGATTCGACCGCCGCCAATTTTCTTACAAAGGACTTGCGAGATCACCGCGATGACGGAAGAAGCCAACTGCGTGCGTATCTGATCCTTCATGCTCGCTGGGAACGCATCGACAATACGGTCAACTGTCCGGGCCGCGCCAGTGGTGTGTAAAGTGGCAAAAACCAGGTGGCCGGTCTCGGCTGCGCCGACGGCAGCTTCTATCGTCTCGAGGTCGCGCATTTCCCCGACAAGGATAACGTCGGGATCCTGGCGCAAGGCACCACGGATAGCAGACGAGAACGAGGTGACGTCATTTCCGACTTCGCGCTGAGTGACGATGCACTTCTTGTGATCGTGGAAATATTCGATCGGGTCTTCAATCGTGATAATATGCCCATCGTGATGCTCGTTGATCCAATTGATCATGGAGGCCAAGGTAGTTGACTTGCCCGAACCGGTTGGCCCTGTGACAAGGATGAGCCCGCGCGGTCGGCTGATCAACTCTTTGATCTTATCCGGCAGTCCGATATCACTCAGCTTAAAGAGCTCGTTCGGAATTTGGCGGAGAACCATGCCGTAGGCGCCTTTCGCCCTGAGCACGCTGACACGAAAGCGGGCCTTGCCCTGGTAGGCGAAACCAAAGTCAGCGCCGCCGCTGGTTTTGACCTGTTCCTGGTTCGTTGTCGAAGTGATGGCTTTCATCAGCCCCTCTGTTGCTTCGGCATCCAGATTCGGTCCCTCAACTGGAACCATCGAACCACTGATTCGAAGCGTAGGGGGCTGATTGACCTGAATATGGAGATCCGATGCGCCTTGGTCGACCATCAGTTCCAAGAGGTCATTCATTTCGTAGCTCATACTATCAAATCATGTTTAAATTAAAAAAAGCCTCCGACTAGATCGAATCCGAGACGGTAGCGTGCAGGACTTCCTGCGGCGTGGTCACGCCGGCGATCACTTTGCGAATACCATCCTCACGCATGTTACGCATGCCCATCTCGCGGGCTTTATCTCGGAGGGCGACAAGGCTGGCCTCTTCGTAAATCATGGACTGCAGCTCTTCGTTGACGTTAAACATCTCGAAGATACCAACCCGGCCACGAAAACCAGTGCCATTACACTTAAGGCAGCCCTGCCCTTTCATAAAAGAGGCATCTGACATTTGGTCAGGGCGGATACCAAGCGAGTTGAGCAACTTCTCGTCATGCTCGCACGATGCGCGGCAGTTCGGGCAGTTTCGGCGAACCAGTCGCTGGGCGAGTACGGCGCGGACGGCCGCCGCTACAAGGAAAGGCTTGATCCCGATATCGATGAGTCGGCTGACCGCGCTAGGCGCATCATTCGTGTGCAAGGTACTGAAGACCATATGCCCGGTCAGCGCAGCGTTGATCGCGATCTCAGCGGTCTCTTTATCACGAATTTCCCCCACCATGATAATGTTGGGTGCCTGCCGCAACATCGAGCGCAGCGCGGCAGCGAAGGTCATACCCACCTCGCGGCGCACCTGCACCTGATTGACACCAGCCATCTCATACTCTACCGGATCTTCGACCGTAATAATCTTGCGGTCAGGATGATTGATGTAGTTGAGCGCCGAATACAAAGTCGTCGACTTACCGGAACCTGTCGGACCTGTGACGAGAAAGACCCCGTCCGGCAGTGCGATAATACGCTCAAAAGCAGCCTGGTCATCGCTAAAGAAGCCGAGTTCGGGCAGACCGAGGCGCAGACTTTCCTTATCGAGGATACGCATAACGATGCTCTCGCCAAAGGCGGTCGGCAATGTCGAAACACGGAGGTCGATCACCTTGGCGCCCACCTTGATGTTGATGCGCCCGTCCTGCGGCACACGCTTTTCGGCGATGCTGACGTTGGACATCAACTTGATCCGCGAAACAATCGATGGTTGAAGGCGTTTGGGCGGATTTTCTACTTCGTGAAGCACCCCGTCGATCCGGTAGCGGACGCGGAAGCGTTTCTCCAAAGGCTCCATATGAATATCCGAGGCACGCCGTTTGAGCGCTTCCGAGATCACCATATGCACATATTTGATGATGGGCGCTTCTTCTTCGCTGGCACCTTCTGCAGAGGGTAGTTCAATCTGACTCGGCAAGGCATCGGGATCTTCCATCTCCGAAAAAATACTGTCCACTTCTTCGGCATGTGCGCCCTCATAGTATTGATGGATTGCCTTCTCGATCTCCTCAAGTGGTGCGACGCGGCACACAATAGAGCGTTTAATCACGTGGCTAATACTGTCGATCGCATCCATATCGAGCGGATCGAACACGGCTAGCTCGACCTCACTGTCATCCGCCTCCAGAGGGATTACCTTATAGCGATTGGCCAACTCGAAGGGCACGATTTCAAGCGCTTGAGCTGAGACACGGACGTCGGATAGTTCGACCATCTCCATGTTAAACTCTTCGGCCAGGACTTGGGCAATCTGCTTCTGGCTAATGACTTGGTCGGCCAAGAGCGATTCGAGCGCCGCCGTATCCTCAGTGCCCTCGTAACCATCTTCGGTCACTTTAGCGCGTGCAGATTCGAGTGCCCCCTCGTCGAGCAAACCCTTGTCAGTTAACAATTGAAGAACAAATTCGTCGGCGGAAGTCACAAATAGATAATGATCGGGGTGGGGGAACTTAAAGTGGAGAATGAATTAGCGGGCGACACTCATCAAGAATTCTGCATTGGTATTGGTTTTCTTGATCCTTTGAATGAGCATTTCCATAGCGTCAGTCGAAGGTAAGCCTTTCATAGCCCTGCGCAATGAATAAATCTTAAGTATTTCGTCAGGATGGTAGAGTAATTCTTCTTTCCGTGTGCCGCTCTTATCCAAGCTCAAGGCGGGAAAGATACGCTTGTCAGAAAGGCCGCGATCCAAGTGCAGTTCCATATTACCGGTCCCTTTGAATTCTTCGAAAATAACTTCGTCCATTTTACTCCCCGTCTCGACCAGGGCGGTCGCGATAATGGTCAGACTGCCACCGTCCTCAATATTACGCGCCGAGCCAAAGAAGCGCTTCGGTTTCTGCAGGGCATTGGCCTCGACACCGCCAGAGAGGATCTTTCCGCTACTGGGCATCGTGGTGTTATAGGCACGCGCCAGACGAGTGATCGAATCGAGTAGTATCACTACATCCTTACCCACTTCGACCATGCGACGCGCCTTTTCGATGACCATCTCAGCAGCATGCACATGGCTCTCAGCAGACTCGTCAAAAGTCGAGCTAATCACTTCTCCCTTCACTTGGCGACGAAAGTCTGTCACTTCCTCCGGGCGTTCATCGATCAGCAGAATAATCAAATGCGCATCAGGATAATTCTTCTGAATTGAGTTAGCCATGCCCTGCATGAGCACCGTCTTACCTGTGCGGGGCGGGGCCACAATCAATCCACGCTGGCCGAAACCAACAGGCGTCAGGCAATCGACGACACGCATCGAAAGGTTGTCCCACTTCGCCTCGGAGTTTGACTCCAGCAGAATACGAGAGGTCGGGTAATAAGGCACGCGCTCCGTAAACGGCACGATCCCACTGAGCGTTTCGGGGTCTTGCCCCATCACTTCTTCGATGTTCACGACGACGGGGCAGGACTCTCCCTCGCGGTGCGGTTGAAGCTGCGCTTTGACGATATGTCCGCGCTGCAGACCATAATACTCGATGAAAGCTTGGGGCACATAGGCACTGAGGGCCTTAACCCGGTAGCTGTCGCGCTCATAAACGAGCAGGCCGCCGTCGTCCTCGTCGAGGACTTCAAGGATACCAGTCGTGATAATCGCTTTTTTCTGGGCTGCGGCGTGGGTGGCAATGGCATCAATCAACTGATCGCGGTTCGGCGCGTGCGGAATATGAATCTCGAGCGCAAGCACTTCCTCGCGCAGTTCGGGCAACTCCATGTCGTAGATGCGGTAATAATCCAAGGGCTCGCCCCCATCCGACTTGAGTTCTTCCGCCAGCTTGAGGATCTCCTCACGTTGATCGAGCAATTCCCAATCAAGCAATTCACCGAACTCGATCGGTGTCTCCTCTTCGCGCTCACGGCGACCACCTGGCTTGTTTTGCCAGCGATTCTTCCCACGCTTGCGCTTGTTACTGTTTTTATTGTTCTTATTGAATTTGCCCCCACCCCTCGGGCGATCATTCGGATGCGGTTGATGGTCTTTCTGTTCACCGCCGCCCTTGTGACCGCCACCCTTGTGACCGCCGGACGCATGATGCCCCTTGTAAGACTTAGACTCTTGGCGTTGCAGCTGGGGATCGCGAGGCGCATCGGAGTGGTTGAACTGAGGGACCTCTCTCTCTTCGAGCTGATCTACTTTGATATTGCGAGCAAAGGTCACCTCATCATCGCCCCCCGAATACTCAGCATTCGTCGGCTTGGGCGAGACTTCACCCGGAGTAAACAGATCAGCCTGCCCTGAGTCGGCAGACTTAACAGTGGCGGTCTTTTTAGCCGCACGCTTCTTGACTGCCTTTTTGGCTGCTTTCTTTGCAGCCTTTGTAGCCGCTCGCTTGCGGGGAGTGGCATCGGTGCCGGTGGAGTTGGCCTCCGGACGGAGGGCGGTGTTGTCTTCTTCAGAACTCATGGGTATCATTCAGCGGGGCGGCGAGTGCGCCGCCAGGTAGTCAAAGTCGGATACGAGTGCGATCGGGTCGCTTCAGCGGGTAGTGATCTGCTCTATCAATCTCGTGGTTTGTCGTTTCAAAAATTCTAGGCTTCCGGCATTGGAGATAAGGTAATCGGCCCGTTCGATTTTTTCTTCAAGCGGCAGCTGCCGCCTACGGCGCTGGAGGATCTCAGCTTTTGTGTAAGCTCGAGCCAGCATTCGGGTCTCGACTACATCGGGCGGGCTAGAAACACAGACAGTTAAATCAAAGCGGGTTTCAAGCCTTTTTTCAAAGAGCAGCGGAATCTCCACCAGCCAAAGCTCTTCGGGATCTCCGGCCACCGCAGACTCCCACCGCTCGCGAACGAGCGGGCAGCAAGTCCTCAAGCCACTCCAACTCCCTCGGGTCGCCGAACACACACCGGGCCACCGCCTTGCGATCCACCGCGCCGTCCTCAGCGAACACCCCCTCGCCCCAGCGCTCGCGCAGCTGTGATTGCGCGGCAGCATCCCCCTGCAATAGTTCCCGCACGATCGCATCTGACTCGATCGTATGCCAGCCGGCGTCATGAAAGAGTCCCACCACGGTCGATTTGCCACAGCCGATACCACCCGTCAGACCGAGCTTCATGCCCGACCCCCATCCACATCGCGAACCGTGTGCTCAAACAGATCGCTTATTCGCTCTAAGGGAGTTTTCATAATAAAACGCTCACGCTAGAGGCCCGGCAGGTGAAGACAAGCTCGCAGTCCCTTCAGCCAGCGTAGATGGTCGGGCCTTCATCCTTGACCACTGATGAAACTTGCCCCTGCAATCACTCAAGAAAACAACCGTGACCGACCTCACTTATAGACTAGACATAGCGCCATCATGTGAACAGATTTTCACTCAAAAAACCAAGACCCACATGCTAGGAACCACACAATCCGCAGCCCTCGTCGGCGTCGATGCGCACCCTGTTCAAGTCGAAGTGAACACCGGAGAGGCGGGCGAGCTCAAATTCATCTTAGTCGGTCTGCCCGACGCGGCCGTCAAGGAATCGCAGGATCGCGTCTTCTCCGCACTAGTCAACAGCGGCTTCCGCACCCCCACCACCCGCACTACGATCAACCTCGCCCCCGGCGGCCTCCGCAAGGAAGGCCCCGCCTACGACCTACCCATCGCCCTGGCCATCCTCGCCTCGATGCGGAAGTGCGAGCACGCCGAGCTGGACAATTTCCTCATCGCCGGCGAACTCAGTCTTTCCGGTAAAACCCGCCCGGTCAAAGGCACCCTCGCCATGGCCATGCTGGCAAAAAAACTCGGTAAGCGGGGACTCATCGTGCCCACCGAATCGGCCGACGAGGCCGCCTTGGTCGAAGGCGTCGCCATCTACCCCGTCGCCAGCCTCGATGAGGCCGTGCGTTTCCTGAATCACGAACAGATCATCCAGCCACTCCCGACCAACCAAAGCAGCTTTTTCCAGACACCCCCGGAGAGCCGCCGCATCGACTTCTCTGAAGTTAAAGGGCAGCACGCCGTCCGCCGCGCCGTCGAGATCGCAGTCAGTGGAGGTCACAATTTAATGATGATCGGCTCTCCCGGATCAGGAAAGTCAATGATTGCCAAGCGGATTCCTACCATCATGCCGCAGCCGCAAATCGACGAATTCCTGGAGATCCTGAGCATACAATCCGCGGCAGGGACCACTCTCTCGACCGAGAACCGCTACTTTCAGCGTCCCTTTCGTTCGCCCCATCACACAATCAGCGACGTAGGTCTACTGGGCGGTGGCTCCATCCCCGGCCCCGGCGAGATCTCACTCGCGCATAACGGGGTGCTCTTTCTCGACGAGTTGCCCGAGTTCAAGCGCTCCGCCCTCGAAGTCCTCCGCCAGCCACTGGAAGACGGGCAGGTCAGTATCTCGCGCAGTGCAGGCAAGATCACCCTGCCCTGCAACGTCATGTTAATCTGTGCGATGAACCCCTGCCCCTGTGGCTACACCGGAGACAGGTCGCGCGAGTGCCGTTGCACCGTGCCGCAGATCCAGCGCTACCGCTCCAAAATCAGCGGCCCGCTCCTCGACCGCATCGACCTCCATATCGAAGCGCCTTCGCTGAGAATCGAAGAATTGCGCAAAACCCAACCGGGCGAAAGCTCCGAGATCGTGCGCGCCCGCTGCGAAGCCGCCCGTGCGATCCAAAACGAACGCTTTTCCGAGTCCGAGCTTGCCTCCGACCGCTGTAACGCACGCATGTCGCACTCACAGATTCGCACGCACTGCACGATCAACAAAGAACAAGGCGACCTCCTGCAAAATGCGATGGAACAACTCTCACTCTCCGCCCGCGCCTATGACCGCATCCTCAAAGTCGCCCGCACCATCGCCGACCTTGCCGGCACCGATCGCATCAAAACACCGCACCTCCTCGAAGCCATCCAATACCGCAGCCTCGACCGGAACCTGTTCTATTAAAGACAAGATCCAGACATGCCACATACGCCTAGCAAAGCCGACATTCGAGCTTATCCTGACCATAGCCAGCACACCCCACGCCCCGGAGGCTAGCGCCGACGAAAAGCAACTTCTTATTAGTTTGCTCGGGTTCTCATCTCCTCTCTCTTGTCGCCCCTTCGGCGACTTCGTCTTGAAGTGGCGGAGAGAGAGGGATTGGTGAGGCTTTGCCTCATCGCTGCGCGATCACCCTGCGGGTGCCCCATCTCCAGTCGCTTGCGCTCCTTCCGTCGAACCCTTGGGTTCTCATCTCCTCTCTCTTGCCGCCCCTTCGGCGACTTCGTCTTGAAGTGGCGGAGAGAGAGGGATTCGAACCCCCGGAACCTTTCGGCTCAATAGTTTTCAAGACTACCGCATTCGGCCACTCTGCCATCTCTCCTATCCGTGCCCCTTGTCTAGGCGCTCTATTTTCGACTGCAAGCCGTTTTTGAAAATTCCTCAGACCACCACACACTAGGTAGCACAGGAACTTGGCGCCGCCTAAAACCCTTCCACACTCACCGGGGCGGCCTCAAGTAAGTTACTCGTGTTCATCTCGGCTAATTTGACATCCAATTCGGCATCGAAAAGCATCAAGCTATCGCCGCCCAATTTCTTCGCGCGCACGCGCTCGTCGCTGCGGACCATTTCAAAACCAAATGCGCTCACCGCCTCAGCCAGTTCATTTTTATTCGGGCGCTTCCAATAGCCACCTTCCGCATGGAGCGCCAAGAGTTGGTTAAATTCATATTCGCTCATGCCTTGGCTCCGCTTGTAAACTTCGATCACCGACTCCCCGCCCGCGTAGACGACATGCAGATCCCAACCCGGCAGCATCCGCTTTTCCTCCAGCTCGGAAGAGGTCGGGCGACGTCCATCCGATGTTTTGAAATAAATGCGGACTTCGACCGAACTCGGCAAATACTCCATATATTTAAGATAGGGCATGCCCCTACGTCGATTCGACTCGATCGTATCATCCCGATACACAATACCGCCCGAGTTTAAAAGGCGCCGCTCGATCGACTCGCGACGCTCCCTGATACGTGCGTCTGCCATTGTAGGGCAAAATACATTCGACATCAAACCCACAACCATAATGGCGAGGCTTCCGAGCTGAAAGGGGTATTTCATCATTGTGGTGAAACCCTTAAACGCGCTCACTGTTCGTGACAAAACAATTCCGCCGCTATGCATAACGATTTCTACTCTGATTTTGACCTGGAGCGCTTCCCTGAGACCGCCACTCCCAAGGGCGACTACCGCAGCGCCTTCCAGATTGAGCGCGACCGTATCATTTTCTCCTACCCCTTTCGTCGGCTGCAGTCCAAGACTCAGGTCTTTCAGTCGGGTGAGTATGATTTCTATCGCACCCGCCTGACACACTCCATTGAAGTGGCCAAGGTCGGACGCTCCATCTGCGAGTTTCTACTCGCCAGCTCGGATCTGCTGAATAAGCAATTCCACATCGATGCCGACCTGACCGAGGCCATTTGCCTGGCTCACGACATTGGCCATCCGCCTTTTGGCCACATAGGTGAACGTAAGCTCAATGACCTGATGTCAGCGCACGGCGGCTTCGAGGGCAATGCTCAGACGCTGCGCATCCTTACAGAGCTCATCTATGAGCGTCCTGGACGGACAAAAGGCATCGCCCCAACCCGCGCCTTTCTCGACGGCGTCATGAAGTATAAGGCCACCCAGAGCGACTGGATTGCTCAAACTGGTAAAGCCCCCAAACACCATTTTATTTACGATGAACAAGCGCAGTGGCGGGAGATCATTTTTGGTGGAGCCAGCGCGCCCGACGGACTGCAAACACCCGATGCGCTCAACCGATTCAAAAGTATTGAGTGCCAGATCATGGACTGGGCGGACGACACCGCCTACTCGTTGCACGACATCGTTGACGGCATTCACGCACGCTACATCAGCACTGGTAGCCTGACCGAATGGGCTGCCGGCCAAGCGCTCGACCAAGAACAAAGCACCCTCGTCGACACCCTTTGCGAAAAGATTAAACGCAACAGCTACGAGCCCTACTTCGGTAGCCGGGTCGGCACCTTCGTCCACGCCTGCACCCTTCGCCCCCGCCGCGGCTTCTTGAGCGACTGCAGCCATCGTCACGCCTTCGACTTGAAAATCGACCCCGCCGTCAAAGCCGAGAGCGCCCTCTACAAGTCCATCGCTCTCGACCTCATCTTCAAATCCACCCAGCTTCAGCAGATCGAATTCAAGGGCGGCTACATCCTCGAACGGCTCTTCGCCGCCCTCTGTGAGCACTGCGCCGAGCCCGGCAGCAAGGGGCTCAACCTCTTACCCTCACCCGTCCAGGAACTGCTCAACCATGAGGCCGACGTGACTGGCCGCCACCGCAGGCTCTGCGACTACACAGCTGGTCTGACCGATGGCCTAGCCGTCCGTACCTACAAACGCCTCTTCGATGCTGACTTCGGTTCCATCGCTGAACTGTCTAGTTGAGCGTGCAATCCGGCGCTCGACAAGCGCCTCACTAGCACTTTTCATACTCCTCTAACAATACCCCACTCGCTCTCGGTGGCAGGCTCCCCAGCTTTATGGAACACACAACCAAAACTCTCAAAGAACTGAAAGAAAAGGCCCCCTTTGCCCGCTCGAAAAAAGCGCTTGTCGGCATCGATGGCTTCGTTGACGTCATCGTTCATCCAGTCGATCAGCGCTCTGGCCCGGGGAATCAGTTCAAGGCCATACCCACTATCACTGATTTCGCTAAGCGCATCGGCTCGGCGGCCGGCAAAAGTGCCAACATTGAACTCGCGCCCATTGTCGAAAAACTTGGTGGAAACGGCCCCATCATGGCCAATGCGCAGTCCGCCCAGGGGCTCCAGGTCCGCTACCTCGGGGCACTCGGGTTTGACGCCGTGCACCACGTTTTCCACGAATTTGCGGCACGCACGAACGCGATCTCGATCGCCGACCCCGGCGTGACCCATGCCGCCGAATTCAGCGACGGCAAGATTATGTTCGGCTCGATGGCTAGCCTCGACGAGATCACCTACGAACGTCTCTGCGAATTGCCCGGCGAGGATGCGCTCATCCAAATTTTCGACGAGTCCGACCTCATCGCCATGGTCAACTGGACGATGATCCCCTTCCTCACCGATGTCTTCCGTAGCTTCCTAAGCACAGTGCTGCCAGCCGTCTCCAAAGACAAGGCGCGCACCTTCTTCTTCGACCTGGCAGATCCGGAAAAGCGCTCTGAGGCCGACCTCCGCGAGGTACTCGGCGTGTTCTCTGAGTTCGAAGCCTTCGGTACAGTCATCCTCGGGCTCAACCTCAGGGAAGCCGAACAAGTTGATGCCCTACTCGGCTTCGATCCGCTACTCAACAGTCCAGAGAACCTGCAAGTTATGGCTGCGCGTATTCGAGAGAAACTCTCGCTCGACACCGTAGTTATTCACCCCGTAGCCGACGCCGCTTGCGCCACCCCGGAGGGCACCGCCTATGCCGCGGGCCCCTTTTGTGAAAAGCCCAAGATCACAACTGGCGCGGGTGACCACTTCAATTCCGGCTTCGTCACTGCCCGCCTTCTTGGCCTCAGCCCCGAAGCTGCACTCACCCTCGCCGTCGCTACCTCTGGTTACTACGTCCGCACCGCTATCAGCCCCTCGCTCGACGACCTCGCGGAATTCATTGCGGCGAACGGAGTCCGCGATTAATGATGATTGATGAATGATGGCGAAAGTGGAACCTTGCTACATCGCTGTCATCAATTCAACTAGATGTCATGAATGATCAAAACGGTTTATTGGACTTCGAAGAAATGGAGGTCTGGCAGGACGCCCAAGATCTAGCAGTAGAAATATATGATGATCTTTCCCAAGTGAGGGACTATTCCTTCAGTGATCAGCTCAAGCGCGCGTCCGTCTCGATCAGCAACAACGTCGCCGAAGGTGCCGAAAGAGAAACCGACACAGACTTCGCCAGATTTCTCGACATCGCGAAAGGCTCCACAGGCGAAGTCCGCAGTATGTATCGTCTCGGAGTCCGTCTGGAACACTTCAACAAAGAAACAGCAGATAGACGCACCAAGCAGTGCACACATATCTCCAAGCAACTCGCAGGCTTTGCCCGATACTTAAGAAAACGAAACCGAAAAGCAGGACTCAGTCATTAGTCATCGCCGCCTCAGCGGCCCCAGCAATCATCAGTCATCGCCGCCTCAGCGGCCCCATCAATCATCAATCATCAATCATCAATCATCGGCGCGAAGCGCCCCCTCTTCGTCACATTCGAAGGCGGCGAAGGTTGCGGTAAATCGACCCAGATCACTGCGCTAAAAAAGCGTCTCGTGGCAGCGGGCCACTCCGTCGTGCAAACCCGCGAGCCCGGAGGCACGCCCCTCGGCGAGTCTGTCCGCCACTTGCTGCAGCACGACGACGCGGGGCTCGGCATGGCGCCCGAGGCAGAGCTCCTTCTCTTCGCGGCCAGCCGTGCCCAGCACGTCCGCGAGCTCATCGAGCCCGCCCTGACTGCGGGGCAGATCGTACTCTGCGACCGCTTCCTCGATTCGACCACTGTCTACCAGGGCGTCGCCCGCGCCATCGACGCTGACCAAGTCGAAGCCATCAACCAATTTGCCGTCGGCACGACCTTGCCCGACCT
>DLQD01000066.1 GCA_002480015.1 Opitutia bacterium UBA7441 | reverse complement strand
GGGTAGAAGGGGTCATTCCGTAATTTTTGTGCATAACTCATCGTGATAAGTTTTTTTCAATTTTCGATTTTTAAGTAGTTCCGTCACATAACGGCTCACGGCCTGAGAAGCCCCCATGTTTAACCGACAGGTGATCCAAGTGTTAGGGGCGCTTGACCTTTTCTTCAATAACGAAGCGATGCCCGCCTTCCAATAGCCTATCAGAGGAAGAGGCTGCAAGGCGGCGAGCTCTGCGTGATGCGATGAGCGACGAGCCGATCAATGCCCACATACTGGACATGGTAGACACAAGAGAAGCCTTCGGTCGAATTTCGGTTTTCTACGCACATAGAGATGCCAGAGGTGCCTACGAAAAATGGTGCGGTGAATGGTTTGGATCTTGGGAAGATCCGGAAGCCCACAGACTAGTCTGGGCGAAGGAGATCTATGAAGAGAGCATTTACTCCAAATTCCATGGGGGACTAAAACTGGGTCGAACGCAAAATATAAAGATTTAACTAAGAAATGAAACCCACCCAAAAACCCTCCAAGTCTTTGTTCCCGAAGGCACGCCAGCATTCTGATCGCCAAAAAAATTAGAATTATTGCCAAGTATCAAATCAACCCATCACGAAGGAACTGATTGAGCTAAAAATCTAAAGCACGTTACTATTTGCCAATTATTTGCCAATTCCGCTTCATTTACCTGCAAACTGGCGCGAGCTGCTGCCACCTTGATATTATGTAAAGTGCTGATAAGAAGCTTTTAGTGGATTTAAGGTGAATCAGTAGGAAATCTTCTAACCGCCTCGACTCCCGCCACCTCCACCATTTATAGTCGATCTGATCGACTCAGCTCGAGAGCGTGCCTTTAGTGCTGGGTAAAGCGTCGCCCAAGCGTGGATCAATCGTGGTCGCGACATCGAGGGCGCGGGCGAAGCATTTGAAGATGGCCTCGGCGATGTGGTGTGGCTCTTCTCCGTATTCGAGATGGATATGCAGGTTACAGCCAGCTTCGTTAGCAAAGGCTTGGAAGAACTCTTTAACCAAACCGATGCTGAAGTCACGCACCATGGGATCTTTGTAGTCGACATGATAGACGAAGGCTTGGCGGTTCGAAAGATCGAGCGCGACACGCGCGAGCGACTCGTCCATCGGAAGGATGAAAAATCCATAGCGGCGGATGCCACGCTTCTCGCCGAGGGCGTTTTTGACCAATTGGCCAAGCACGATACCGGTGTCCTCCACCGTGTGGTGGTAATCGACTTCAATATCGCCAACCACTTTGACCTTAAGATCGAAGAGGCCATGACGTGCGAAGAGTGTCAGCATGTGGTCGAAAAACGGGATACCAGTCTCGATTTCAGACACGCCAGTGCCGTCGAGATTCAGCTCCATTTGGATCTGAGTCTCTTTAGTATTGCGGGTGAGTTCTGCTATGCGTGGTTGAGCCATGATTCGACGGCGGTTAAAAAAGCCTTCATTTCAGCATCCGTTCCTATGCTAACGCGGATAAAAGCGCAAGTTAAAGGATGCGTGGGAAAATAGCGCACGAGGACGCGTTGCGCTTTGAGGTGCTCGAAGAGGCTGCGCGCGACCTCAGGGCTGGACTCGCCAATAGCGTTCTTCGGCTCGGTAAAAAGAAAGTTGGTGGACGAAGGATAGGTAAACCAGCCGTATTTGTCGAGTTCAGCACGCGTCGCCTCGCGGGTGGCCATGACTTTCTGACGCTGCCTTTCGAAGTATTCGACATCTTCGAAAGCGGCAAGCGCAGCAGCTTGAGCCACTCGGTCGAGGTTGTAGGCATCCCGCACGCGGTCGAGTATGCCAATAATTTCGGCACTCGCTAGGGCAAAACCGACACGCATACCAGCCAGACCATAGGACTTGGAAAACGTGCGTACGACGACTAGATTTTCGTAGTCATGGAGCAATGGCGCGGCAGTTTCCCCACCGAAGTCCACGTAGGCCTCATCGACGACGAGCAGACCGTCGATCGCTTTGAGGGCAGCCTCGATCTGTGAGCGCGGAAAAGCAACGCCAGTGGGCGCGTTGGGATTCGTCAGAAAAAAGACTTTAGCCTGAGTGGCAGCGAGCGCTTCGACATCGAGCTGCATGGAGCGTTCGAAATTCACATCGACCAGGTTCTGCCCCGACATTCCGGCCACGACGGGGTAAAGCGAGTAGCTGGGCACAGTGTGTCCGGCGCCTAGATCGGAGACGAAGCATCGGGTGATCAGGTCGAGAATGTTATCCGAGCCGTTGCCGATAATGACGTTTTTCTGCGTGAGCCCGAAGCTTTGGCCGATCGCGGCGCGCAGTTTAACCGAGCTTGGCTCGGGGTATTTGCGCAGGTTGGCCACCTCTGCAGTGACGGCTTTCGCCACATTCGGCGAAGGCGGATACGGGTTTTCGTTGGTGTTGAGCTTGACCCAACCGTCGCCCTGCGGCTGTTCGCCCGGCACGTAGGCGTGCAAGTCTTGTATGTGCGGAAGCGCACGATGGGGGGCGTCAAAAGTCTTCTTCATGGGACCTGTGCAAGAAGAACGAATCCGTTGAGGGATTCAACTGAATTCATAAAGCGAAGATCCAAATTCAGATTATGGAACAAGGGCATCTCTGCCCATGATGGCAGCATAAGGCATAGCAGCCACCACAGAGCACGGATGCTCTGTCTAGGGTGCGACGAAATCAAAGATGCCGACAATTACGGGTTGTCAATACCTAGCGATCGCCCTATTCCACACCCTCATGCAACCGACTCTCGTCTTACTCGCCGCTGGCATGGGTTCCCGCTACGGCGGTCTCAAACAACTCGACGCCATGGGGCCGTCGGGCCAGACCATGATCGATTACGCGGTGGAAGACGCCTGCCGTGCCGGATTCGGCAAAGTAGTCTTCGTCATCCGCAAGGATTTTGCAGAAGCCTTTCGCACCCAAGTGGGCGATAAACATTGCGGCCGAATCGAGGTGCGCTACGCCTTCCAAGACCTCCACGATCTACCCGGAGGCTACACGGTGACCGAGGGACGCAGCAAGCCCTGGGGCACAGCGCATGCCGTTCGCGCAGCACGCGCGTTGATTGCCGAGCCCTTTGCAGTGATCAACGCCGACGATTTCTACGGGCGCGAAGCCTATGCGCAGATGGCCGCGCATTTGAGCGCGCTGTCGGATAACAATGCCCTCGCCGCCAGCATGGTCGGCTATGTCCTAAAGAACACCCTATCCCAACACGGCACTGTCAACCGAGGCGTTTGCAGACTGCGAAACGGCCAGCTGCAGAGCGTCGAAGAATACACCTGCATCGGCATCGATGCAAACGGTGAACTGCACGGTGAAAACTTAACCGGCAAACGCGTGACGCTGGCGGAAGACACGGTGGTCTCGATGAACTTCTGGGGCTTCAGCCCCGCCATCTTCGAACCGCTCGAAGCCCGCTTCGAAGCCTTTCTGCAAGCACGCGGCGGCGAAGCGAAATCAGAGTATTATTTGCCAAGCTTGGTCGACGGCCTGATTCAGGAAGGCGCAGTTACCTGCCCTGTGTTGCAAACCGAGAGCCCCTGGTTCGGCGTGACTTATCCAGAAGACAAGGCACACGTGGTCGAAAGCATCCGGAAGCTGACCGAGGCGGGCGCTTACGGGGCGTAAGCCCACTGAGCTCCTACGCAGTCAGCCGATTCCTTCTATAAGCGGATCGTGAGCGACTTACCGTGGGCGTCGAGCTGTTCGAGGCGGGCAAAAGTTTCGACGACAACTGAGGCTTTGCCGAGGCTCTTAGCGTCGTAGCGCACGGTGCTGGAGCGGCGCATGAAGTCGGTGGCCTGAAGGCCACTGAAGAAGCGGCCAGCACGCCCAGTCGGGAGCGTATGGCTGGGACCGGCGGTAAAATCACCGAGCACGGTGGGCGTCATATAGCCCTGAAGGATGGCCCCAGCGGTGGTAATTTGCCGGCTCAACGACTCGATCGACTTGTCGGCGACTTGGAGCTCCAAGTGCTCGGGTGCGATGTAGTTGGCGACTTCGGCGGCTTGAGCGAGGTTTTTACAGGTCACGGCGAGGCAGCGGTCTTTAAGCACCTTGGCGCACTTGTCGGCGTGGCTGAGGGAGGGCAAGAGTTGGCCAAGAGCTTTTTCGATCTTAGCCAGGAGCACCTGACTTGTGGTAGCGAGGTAGATGATCTCTTTACCACTGCCGTGCTCGGCTTGGGCGAGTAGATCGGCGGCTACGTGGCGCGGGTTGGCACCAGAGTCGGCGATGATCATGACCTCGCTGGGGCCGGGCAGAAGGTCGATGCCGACCGTGCCAAGCACCTGACGCTTGGCCTCCATGACGAAGGCGTTGCCAGGGCCAAAGATTTTATCGACGGCGGGAATGGTCTTCGTGCCATAAGCCATGGCGCCGACGGCTTGGACGCCGCCGACTTTGTAGACTTCCTCTATCCCGATCATGGACAGTGCCGCGAGCATACCCGCGGCAATGTTGCCATCGGCATCAGGAGGCGTACAAACCGCGATCTGGGGACATTTAACGAGCTTGGCAAGCACGGCGGTCATGACGACGGTCGAAACGAGCGGCACATTGCCTCCAGGGATATAGAGACCGACCCGCTGGATCGGGTAAAAGCGCTCACCGACAATGCCGCCCTGCGCGTTTTTTGCCTTCCAGTCTTTCGGCAGAGTCTTTTTGTGGAAGTCCTTAACGAGGGCAATCGACTCGCGGATCGCCCTGCGATCCGCGGCGCTGAGGGTTTTTACAGAGGCTTTGATCGCTTCGGGTGACACACGCATATCCTGAGCAGTCAACCGGGCACGGTCGAATTTCTCGGTGTATTGCAGAACGGCGCTGTCGCCGCGCAGACGCACATCGGCCAGGACGCCGGTGACCACATCACTGACATCCCCGGATACAATTGCCTGTTCACAGAAAGAGCGCAGAGCATTTTGAAATTTCAGAGACTCGGACAATTTGATCTTTTGCATAATTCAGATTCAGGTTTACATCCTTGGACACTTCAGAGGCACCTTATTGTGTATCCCCTTCCGGGATCGCGAAGACGCCCGCGGTAAGGGGTTTGTTGACGACCACTTCGTGCAGCACGATAGTGTGTAGCTTGCGTGCTCCCTCGTAGTATTCGATCTTAGCGGGGAACTTGATGCCGCCCACAATTTGCGAACCGACACCGATGCTCTCGACGCCGTTTTCGGTAATGGTGGAAACCAAGGTGTCATCCTCGAGTGAAAAATAACGGATCGTTTCCAAGCCCTCGGAATACTGGTAGCGCAATTTATAGCTGCGCTGACCGCGGCAGTTTTCAATACCTTCTAAGCTAACTTTCTCGCCGTTTTTGAAGTCCGGTCGATAAAAGTTAAAAAACTGACGCGTGCTGTAGAGCACACGTTCTAATTCCATGCCCACCAAGTCACGCATTCGAGAGGCGTCTGCGTTGAGGTTGGAGCGAATAATGCAGCCTCTATCTCCATTAAGGATGGTCGTCTCGACGATGTCGTCGACCCTGATTTCCATGCGCTGCGAAGCTGGCTTACGTGCGATGATCAGCAAGGTCGCCGAGGGCATCTCCGGGGCAGCAGGCTCAAGGCTGCCGACGAGCCTCAGCGTGACGAGACCATCCAGATTCGCATCGTTGCCGATTGTCGCCCGTGCACGGCTGATGACATCGCTGACGGTAGGCTCTTGGGCATGGAGAGCAGTAGCCAGTAATAAACAAAAGCCAATTGGAATGAAATGTTTCATACTAGAATAAACTCTGACCACTATTCGGGGAATAAGTTCGCCTTACTCCCACTCGATGGTGCTAGGAGGCTTGGAGCTTATATCCAGGACGACGCGGTTACACCCGGTGACCTCGTTGATAATACGGCTCGAAATGGTCCGGAGCACTTCGTAGGGCACACGCGCCCAATCGGCCGTCATGGCATCGACACTCTCGACGATACGCAGGGCGACAACGTTCTCATATGTACGCTCGTCCCCCATCACGCCGACCGTCTTAACGGGGAGGAAGACGCAGAAGGACTGCCAGACTTTATAATAGAGATCCGCGGCCATCATCTCCTCGTGTAGGATGGCGTCGGCCTTGCGGAGGACGTCGAGGTCCTTTTTAACGATCGGCCCCATCACACGGACTCCCAGGCCAGGACCAGGAAAAGGCTGGCGCCAGACGACTTCTTTGGGCAGGCCGAGTTCGGAGCCGAGCTCACGCACTTCGTCCTTGAAGAGTTCGCGCAGTGGCTCCAGCAAATCGAGCTTCATTTTCTTTGGCAGACCGCCTACATTGTGGTGGCTCTTAATAAGGGCGGCGGGGTTGCCGTCGATGGCGACCGATTCGATCACGTCCGGATAGAGCGTGCCCTGAGCAAGGAAGGCGTAATTGCCTTTCTTCTTTTTGAGTTTTTTAACTTCGTCGTCGAAAACTTCGACAAAGGTGTTACCGATGATCTTGCGTTTCTTCTCGGGTTCGGAGACGCCTTTGAGACGGCTTAAAAAAAGATTCGCCTTCTTAGCAACGCGGAGATCGAGATCGAAGTGATCGCCATAGAGTTTCTGGACTTGCTCGCGCTCGTGGAGACGGAGGAGGCCATTATCAACAAAAACGCAGGTCAGTTGCTTACCAATCGCGCGATGAATGAGCGCAGCGGCGACAGAGGAGTCGACGCCTCCGCTCAGGCCAAGGATGACGCGTTTGTCGCCGACCGTATCGCGTATTTGGCGGATAGACTCTTCGATATAGTTGGCCATCGACCACTCCGCCTTGCACTTGCAAATCTTCAAGAGGAAGTTGGAGAGCACTTCCATACCCAACTCGGAGTGTGCCACCTCCGGGTGGAATTGCATCCCATAAAATTCACGTTTGGCATCCTGGATCGTGGCATAGGGTGAGTTTTCGGTCGAAGCGATGGCCTCGAAGCCCTTGGGAAGCTTTTCAAGACGGTCTCCGTGGGAGTTCCAAACTCGAAGTGACTTGGGCAGGCCGGCGAAGAGCTTACCTTTTTTGCTGATGCTAAGAGTGCCGTGACCAAACTCGCGCTGCGCACTCTTACCAACCTTGCCGCCCAGCATGTGCGCCATCAATTGCTCGCCGTAGCATATCCCAAGTATTGGGACGCCCATCTCGAAGACTTTAGCATCCGGGCGAGGAGATCCTTTAATCAGGACAGAAGACGGTCCACCCGAGAGGATGATACCTTTAACACCCTCCTTCTTCAGAACGCTGGCTTTCGTATTATATGGATAGATCCGTGAGAGCACGTTGGCTTCGCGGATGCGGCGGGCGATGACTTGCGTGTATTGCGAGCCGAAGTCGAGAACTGCGATGATGTCTGGCATAGTAGGAAAGGATAAAAACTGGAAACGCTGTTCCGAGGAATGAAGTGACGACAATACCGGGCGCAAAGCGAACCGGAACGATGTAGAATTGAATACGTGTTACACGAAGATGAACTGAAAACTAGACAACTGAAAACTGAAAAAACTGTTTGGCTAGAAGCGAAGCCGACCATTGGTAAAGCCGCATTGGGGGCAATCGCATTCTTCGCTAAGATGAGGGCCGGTGTAAATCTGGCTGCATTTGATACAGTGGTAGATGACCTTTGTGCGCTGCGCTTCATGGAGATGGCCGTCGCGCCAATCGTAATAGAACCAGAGCCCAAAGAGCAGAAGGAATCCCGCCCCCAGATAGAGCAGAAAAAAAATATCCACGTTCAGCCCGACCACAGCCTGCGATTAGAAACCTTTAATATCAAAGAGGCCAGTGACACTCGCATTATTATGGATGCGTTTGATCCCTTCGCCGAGAAGCTCCGCCACGCTGAGAACAGTAATCGGCACACCATCACGGCACTGAACAGGGGTGGTGTTGGTTGTGATGAGTTGATCGATCACGCCCGAAGCCAGACGTTTGTAGCCCATCTCATTGAGAACCCCGTGACTGACGGCAGCCATGACACTTCTTGCACCATTTTCCTTGAGTAACTTTGCGGCGGCACAAAGCGTGCCCGCCGTCTCCGTCATGTCATCAATCAATAGGATGTCGCGTCCTTCAGTCTCGCCGACCAGTGAAACCGCTTCGACGGTTTCAGCGCTGGTGCGGCGCTTGGCGATAAAGCCAAGTGGCACATCGAGCATCCCCGCATAGGCAGAGGCCATTTTCATACCACCGACATCGGGAGAGAAGAGTGTGAGGTTCTTCGTCTCGATATCCTTCAGATACTGAAACAGGACCGGCGAAGCATAGAGATGGTCGACCGGAATATCGAAGAAGCCTTGAATCTGCTGCGCGTGGAGGTCGACAGTAAGCACACGGTTGGCGCCTGCGGAAACGAGCAAATTGGCGACCAACTTCGAGGTAATGGGCACACGCGGCTGGTCTTTGCGGTCCTGCCGAGCGTACCCGTAAAAGGGAATCACCGCGGTGATGCGGTTGGCGGAAGCGCGACGGGCAGCGTCGATCATGATGAAAAGCTCCATCAAATTCTGGTTCGCTGGGTTGCAGGTGGACTGGATGATGAACACGTCAGCGCCGCGGATATTTTCGTTGATCCGAACGAAACTCTCGCCATCCGGGAAGCTAATGACATCTGCTTCACCGAGGGGCACATCGAGATATTCACAGATTTCTTTAGCAAGAGCAGGATTTGAGTTCCCGCAGAAAATTTTGAGCGCGCTTTCTTTCATAGTGATGAGTTCATTTACCGAGACTGGTTTTGCAGAGACTCCAAGCTTTTTTCAAGTTGATCAAACCTTTTGAAAAGATCGGGCAACTTTCGTTGCAAGACCGCCATCCGGTTGAACAGCATCATGGGCATAGCCGGATAGCCGCGCACTTTGGTTTGCGCCTCGATATCGCTAACTACAGCGGTGCCACCCGCGATCATCGCCCCCGACCCTACCTTCAAATGCCCGGCAATACCGGCTTGTCCGCCGACGATCACTCCGTCGCCGAGTACGCTACTCCCGCTGATGCCGACTTGGGCAACGATCAGGCAGTGCCGCCCCACCCGCACGTTGTGAGCGATCTGCACCTGATTATCAATTTTGGTCCCCTCTCCGATTAGAGTGGATCCAAAGCGCGCCCGGTCGATTGTAGTATTCGCACCTACATCGACATCGGCGCCTGTCACGACATTACCAATCTGCGGCACCCGCTGGTGGGCGCCGTCAAGGAATTCGTAACCGTAACCATCCGAGCCGATGACACAACCTGCCAACAATCGGTTACGAAGCCCAATCTCGCAATAATCGCCCACAGAGGCCTTGGAAAACAAATACGAGCCATCGGCGATCCGAGCGGATCGACCAACCGTGACGTGGCTCTCCAGCACAGCTGCACCGACGCTTGCACCAGAACCAACATAGCAGAAGGCACCAATGCTGGCCTCTGGGGAAATCTCGGCATCCGCTTCGATCACTGCGCTCGGGTGGATACCTGTCGGCGGCTTAGGCAGCAGCATTCCTTCGATGTCTCGACAGATCAAAGCGAGCGCGAAGGAAGGATTGTCCAACTTCAGGTAAAGCTGCCCTGCCTGTGGCAACCCCTCATAGTCTCGTGGGACCAGTAAGATAGAAGCCTTGGATCTGGCTACAGAGGCACGGTACTTTGGATTCCCCAGAAAGGACAAATCGCCCGCAATAGCCTCAGACAGCGAGGCGATTCCACTGATCAAACCATCGTAGGCCCCAACCGACTCACAATCATTGCCTAAGATTTCGAGGATGCGCTGCGTGCTGTATGCTATAGCCATGAGGGATAAGAAGCAAAAAACCCTGTCCTAGGCGAGAACAGGGTTTTTAAAATATAAGGTTTAAGCTCTTTAATTGGCGGCGTTAAGGACGGCAATCACTGCATCCGAGATCTCAAGCGAGTCGGACGAGAAGATCAGAGACTTCTTCGGCAAGACCAAGTCAATGCCCTTGTCGGCTGCGACAGTCTTGACCGCTTCAATGGCAGTCTCCTGGAGAGGAGCGAGCTCCTCTTGTTGGCCCCTCTGTGCAAGCGCCTGTGCTTGTTGACGGAATTGCTGGAACTGTTGCTGAGCCTCCTGCAGTTGCTGCTGCAGTGCAGTCACCTCAGCTTGAGCCTCGGCGCGAGCTTCATCGCTCGCGGCAGGATTCTTGGCCTTGGTTTCTGCTGCGCGACCATCAGTTACAATCTTTTCAATGCTGGCCTGCATCTTTTGAATTTCTTCTTCAACGGGGGCAACTGAGCCACGCACTTTTTCGAGAGCCGCTTGAAAAGCCGTGTAATCGCCGAGCACACGTTCCACATCGACGACACCTACGATCGGTGATTTCTGGGCAAAAAGACCGCTAACGATCAAGAGAGAGACAATAATAACTGAAGTGAATTTTTTCATATGATATGTGTTTTTAGTAGAATTCGTTGTTAGGTATAGAGCACAATTAAAAGCGCGTGCCAAAGGAAAAATTAAACTGAGTGCCCCCGCCGGTTCCTTCGGGCGAAGTGATTGGAATACCCAAATCGAGCTTAAGCGGAGAGCCCATGAGCATAATACGCGCACCCACCCCCCAATTATCGGCATAATCTGACATGTTGAAATCAAAATCACTTTCATTCACAAATCCCCAATCATAGAAAACGACCAGCCCTAAAGGTTCCGCGATACGGAAGCCATACTCAAAGGAAATTAAGGAATAGGAGTTGCCGCCAACAGCCTCATCATCCGCAGTGAGGTCGTCATCGCGAGGCCCGACTTCACGATAATCGAAGCCACGGAGATTGTCGGGCCCTCCCAAATAGAAGCGATCATAGAAAGGGACTTCGTTACTGTTCCCAAAGGGACTGATACTACCGACGCGAGCCACGATTGAAAGCGATTGATCCAATGTGTCGAAGGTCGGCACAAAATGTGCCGTCCGCCCTTCCATCTTGTAATAATTCACGTCACCACCGATACCGGCATACTCAAACTCTAAGCTTGAGCGATTCCCCTTACGGGTAAAAACCAAAGTCTCACGATTATCACGGAGGAAGGTCAGGCCAACTTTCGAAACAAGGTCCTCACCCTCCGCACGCTGGAAGACATTGGGCACACCATCGCCATTAACAGCACCGTCAGACTCGACGGCACCCGAACCGCGGCGCACATCAAAGACTTCAACCAGTTCGAGGCGATAGGAAAGACGGGCTTCCACGAGTTCGAAGAGACGGCGGCGAAGGTATAGTTC
>DLQD01000096.1:1997-3998 GCA_002480015.1 Opitutia bacterium UBA7441 | reverse complement strand
TCTTTGAAAATGTGTGTGTTGGGGGGATTGAATCGGCCATGGTCCGGTCTGCGTAGCATCCGGTCTTGTCGCTATGCTCGGATGGCGATTCTTTATGAGCGGTGATAAGCGGTCTCCGTCCTTCGACTAAGCTCAGGGCCTTGAGCCTGCCGAAACGGCGGAGCGGTTCTGGGACTCTGCTTTTTTAAACCGTCAGAACCCGCTGAAGCTCGACTTGGCAGCGTTTCATGGCCTGCAGTGCGTCGCCTGCTTCTTCCTTTTCGGCGGACTCCCCAGGATAACGGAATTGAACCGCATACTGAGTAAGGAGTTGTGTATCCGCTCGAAGAGCTTCCCAAAGTGGATACCGATCTAGGCAGGCGTCTAGTAAAACTTCCAAGTCGTGAATTCGCCGAAATGGTATTTGATTTTCGATCAATACGGCTTTGATGAGCTTTTCGACACACTGTTGTGCATGAAAACAGGCGGCGTCATAATTGGGTGCGTTGCGCGCCCGATATTCACGCAGAGCCGTAGTGGCATCGCCTTCGGCTTTAATCACCCACTCTTGGCTAATGCTTGCCATACAGCACACGCCCTTCCGTGAGGGCATTCGTAATAAATGGATCGCCATCCCGCATACGTCGATTCGCCTCCAAAGGTGACTGAACCACCAGATCTAATGGGAAACGTTTTTGCACAGACTGTCTAATCTCAAGAGCTTGGCGTGAAGATTTGCCCACGAGCGGCATAATCACTAAGAGATCGACATCGGAGTCTTCGCCAGCGGAGCCCGTTGCATAGGAACCAAACAATACAATTTTTTCCGGCTTGAATTTCGTCACCAATTCTTGCGCGTAGGCTTCAATTTCTTGGTACTGTATCATTGAATTTAAGTTGTTGCTCCACTCTCAAGGGTCAAGACTGGATACTCGATGGCGGACGTGTCGCTCGGAACGAGTTTTTATTAGGTGGTCGGGCCTTGGCGGCGCTGCTGCGCCCGCACCTGAAGGAACGGGCAGACGCTTGCTTGTATCTTTAGCGCACTATTAGCGTCCATTAGTGGTTCCCAAAGCAAGTCGGTCTGCGGCTGCGCTACCGCCCTTGGTCGTTCGGGAAAATTTCCGAGACTTTCGAGCGGGCCGACTGCGGTCGGCGTTCAATAATGACTGATGACGGATCACTTATAGCTAATGGCTAGGCCGGTCGCTATGAGGTTGGTTTAGACGAGATCTCCGGGGGCGGATTCGTCTTGAGAAAGTAAGGCGCGGCTGCCCCCTAAGACTGCAAGAATCAGCGGTAGGAGCTTTTCGGCGCGGCGGCGCCAGGTGCGCAGGGTATTCAGGCGTTGGAGGCCGTGTTCCCGGCGGGTGCGGTCGGGCTCGGTGGCGAGCTCCGCTTCGATGGCATCGAGGCGCTCCGCACTGCTGGCAAGGTGGGGGCTGAACTGATCTTTAATAAAGCCGCGCACCAGGCGCTCCATCGAAAGCTCCGGTAGGTAGTGGTCTTTGCGCGAGCCAGGCACATAATGCAGCGTGATGGCGCCGAGCTGGCGGAGGGTCTTCAGACCACCGGAGACCGAACCGCGGGAAATGCCGAGCCGAATCTCCACATCGTCGAAAGTCAGAGGATCGGGGCTGCAATACAGTAGACCATAGATCTCGCCAATCGAGCGCGGGAGCCCGATCAATGCAGCCGCACGGACGAAGCTGTCGATCGTAGCGATCTCCCAAGCGGTCAGACGGACTTGTTTCCCTTCGGCAGGCATCTGAGGAGTATTACTCATTTGTCTTCGCAGTATTCAAGCTTTTTTGAACAAAATAATTGATTTGAATCAAGGGATACAAATGCGGGCTAACCTGAAGGGTGCTCGCTTTAGGCTGTGATCCGTCGTGGCGACTTCAGTCGCTCTTCAGTGGTCGGGCTACCCGGGTGCGATGTGGCAGCTGAAGCAGCCACGACGAGGATTTATGATTATGCACAATCGACTCAATCGTATCCGACTTCCTTTAGGTGGTCGGT
>DLQD01000096.1:779-1953 GCA_002480015.1 Opitutia bacterium UBA7441 | reverse complement strand
CTGCTGCACCCGCACCTGAAGGAACGGGCATACGGTTGATAGTCTGATGGGGTCCGTCCAAGAGCGCGTTGTGCCGTGTGATCGCGGGCAGTGATGGCGGTGGGCGATGCGTCCGTATGTTTTAAGGTCGAATAGAGGAGGAAATAAGTCGCGCAACTTCAGAAACAACTTCATCCACCTCAATAATTTTATGATCCAATTTTTTCGGAAGCTCTGGAAAATCTTCGATAAGCGCCTTGGTCATAGGTGTGTTGACTGTCGCGGGCTCGACGCAATGAAGAGCGACCTTGCGTTGACTGAATTCCTTCGCCAAAACGCGCGCTGCAGCTGAAAGACCACCCTTACTGGCTGCATACATTGAAAAACCTTCGCCCGCATCATGGGCGGACTGGGAACCCAACCAGACGACACGGGCACCATCCACAAGTTGCTTTGTGCGGTAGAGATGACTCGTCACCACCATCGGGGCGACGAGATTCGTCTTAAGCGTCCGTTCCAGCAAGGGCGCACGCAGCAACATACCCGCAGCTAGGCGGCAACAACCCGCGCTCCAAACCATAGCGTTCAATGCGCCAAATTGAGGCATCGATTTAGGATCTTCCGCCCAATCCAAAATGTCTCCGCAGACAAGCTCGTGCCCACTCCCCCTCAAGCTGGTATACACACCTTCCAGCCTCTCACGGTCGCGGCCGGCTATAGTCACTTGCCAGCCCTGTTCTGCGAAGTGAACCGCCGTTGCGGCTCCAATACCTGAAGAGGCACCTGTGATTAAAATTTTCATAAGGGAAGCGCTTCCTTTAATGGAAATGAGTTCGTTGGCACTGAGTTCAACCTAATTTTTTGATCACAACCGCTAGAGGGCCCCCTGCGGGCCAGGATGGGGAGCGAAATGGATTGCTCTGGAAGTAGACACGTATTGGGGCACAAGACTCATAGAAAGTATAGATGAAAAAAGGTTCATCGTCGATTAGTGTGAAAGAGCCTCATGAAGCGGCCTTGGTAAGCGCTCTGGCTCAGGCAACGCGGTCGACACGGACTTCGACAAGCTCAGCCGAGGAAGGTCGACCCTCCGAAATGGAAATACTCAGTTCTAGGTTATTAGCGGGAAGTCGCCAGATGGGATTAGCATCGTCTGGAGGGCATGGCTCCCGCCATGCCGTGGGCGAGTGGCACT
>DLQD01000096.1:0-720 GCA_002480015.1 Opitutia bacterium UBA7441 | reverse complement strand
GGCATACGGCTATCTTCGTCGGAGGTGAGCGGCTTCGAGGCGGAGCAGCTTGGCGGTGGCCGTGATGAGACCAACAAAGGCGATCCAGTAGGCGGGGCTGTTGAAGATGAAGTCAAGGAAGGCGTGCGCGGTGGCTGCAAGGCAACCGAGTGATAAGTAGAGAGCGGGGAGTGGGAAGAGGGTCATCACTCTTAAGGCAGAGGCCAGCATGGACAAAACGGTTAAGGCGACCAAGCCGCTGCCGATAAGGCCGTATTCGGCGACGAACTGGACGAGGTCGTTGTGGGCGTAGCGGTAGGCTCTGCGTCCGATCCAACCTTTTTTCTTATGGTAGTGGCTATAAAAGATCTCGGGGTAGTTCTGTTGGTACATGGGGAAGATGTAGCGGAAAGAACCGGCGCCCCACCCCAACCAAATGCGGTCTTGCGCCATATCCCAGGTAGCACGGGTCGAAACGGCGCGGGCATCCCGGTCGGCGTTTTCGATGGTGGCCTCGATATCGCCGAAGCGTTTGTCGATGGCCTCCAGATCGACGTAGCGGACCAGAGTGACGGCTCCGATGACGAGCAGTGCCAACGGAATGACGGCCAACCAGAATGATCGGAGGTGAGCAAGGCTTTGCAGAGCGTAGATGACAACGAGGCCGAGGAAGATCAGGCTGAGAATCGCAGCGAAGAGGATGCCCCCCCGCGAGAGCGCGAGGCCGACAGAGGTTGCGAC
>DLQD01000131.1:6502-6769 GCA_002480015.1 Opitutia bacterium UBA7441 | reverse complement strand
TGACACACCTCGTCAATAATTAAGTCAATGACGCAGTTCTTGAGATTACAAAAATTACGGACGGAGCGAAGCGGATATAGCGAAGCAATGACCCGTTTCGTGCCCTCAGAAATTTGAACAACTCATTGCGCTAGGCTAGCATAATCATGACGGAGTTCTGACGGAGATGGCGAAGCAAACATTGGGCTGACCCCTTCACGAAGCTGACCCCTTCACGTAGCCATTCCTTGAAGAAAAAGATGCGTGTAATCGGAAAAGTTGTCACTG
>DLQD01000131.1:0-6468 GCA_002480015.1 Opitutia bacterium UBA7441 | reverse complement strand
AACTCGCGCTAGCGAGGTCGACGCGCCAGCGCCTTGGCCGTCTCTACGTCGACACGACTGGCGTCGCGTCGCTACGAATTCCCGTCTTCTGCTCCTGGCAACAAATCGGATCGCATCCCCTACCCCTCATCAATCAGCTTCTTTAAAAGCTGATCGAGCATTGCTGGGTTAGCTTTGCCCTTGGTCGCTTTCATGACGGGGCCTTTGAGAGCGTTGAGGGCTTTTTCGTTGCCGTCTTTATATTGGCCGACGGCCTTTGCATTACCGGCAATGGCTTCGCGGCAGAGGGCTTCGATCTCGCCGGTGTCGTTGCTTTGCTTGAGGCCTTTCTTCTCGACGATGGCGTCGGGCAACTCGCCGGTGGCGAACATTTCGGTGAAGACTTCTTTGCCGATCTGTTTGGAGATGACGCCTTCGTCGATGATCTTGGCCAGTGTGCCGATGTGGGCGGGCGTGAGCTGACACTGGCTGACGTCGAGGGCGCTGTCGCCGTGCTCGGAGGCGGCGGAGAGTTCGCGGAGTAAATCGTTGGTGATGTAGTTGGCGATTTGCTTGGGCGCGTTGTGCGTCTGGAGGGCTGCTTCGAAGAACTCGCTGAGTTCGCGGTTCACGCAGAGCACGGAGGTGATAGTGAAGGGCAAATCGAGCTCTTGCTGGTAGCGGCGCTGCTTGTCGAGCGGGCGCTCGGGCAGCTCGGCAGCGAGCTCCGCCACGCGGGCGCGGTCCATCTGCACGGGCATGAGGTCAGGATCGGGGAAGTAGCGGTAATCGTGGGCTTCTTCCTTACTGCGGAGGGAGAAGCTGGTGCCGCTCTCGACGTCCCAGCGGCGGGTCTCCTGCGTGATGCTGCCGCCCTCTTCGAGGATCTCGGTCTGACGCTCGATCTCGTACTCGATGGCGGCTTTGACGTTGGAGATAGAATTGAGGTTTTTCATCTCGGTGCGAGTGCCGAGCTTTTCGGAGCCGACGGGACGGAGAGAGACGTTGGCGTCGCAGCGCATTTGGCCCTTTTCCATATCGCAGTCGGAGATACCCGCATAGACGATGAGGTTGCGCAAGGCGTTGAGGAAAGCGACGGCCTCGATGGAGGAGCTCATGTCTGGCTCGGTCACGATCTCGGCGAGCGGGACGCCGGCGCGGTTGAAATCGATTAGGGTCTCGAAGGCCTCGTGAGTGAGCTTGCCGGGGTCTTCTTCGAGGTGGATACGATTGAGCTGCACCCAGCGGTGCGCGCCTTCGACGTTGCGGGACGGACCGGGCAACTCGATCTCGACCTTGCCGCCGATGCAGAGCGGTTGCTCGTTCTGCGTGAGCTGGTAGTTCTTGGGCGAGTCGGGATAAAAATAGTTCTTACGATCCCACTTGCACTCTTCAGCGATTTCGCAACCGAGCATAAGTCCGAGCTTGGCGCACTTCTCGATGGCGGCGTGGTTGAGCACCGGCAGCGTGCCCGGCAGCCCGAGCACGACGGCGTCGGTCAACTTGTTGGGCGCGGCACCATACTCGTAGGGCGCGGCGGTGAACATCTTAGTCCGGGTTTTAACTTGGACGTGGATTTCAAGTCCGATGACTGCTTCAAATTTCATTTGAGAGTGAGAGTGAAGGTGAAAGTGAAAGTGAGAGTGGCTAAGGGTGCACTGGATTAACCGCTGAGTTCGCGGAGGACGCTAAGGAGGAAAAAGAGAAAATTTATTCTGTGTGATTGTTCACTACTCGGCGGATGCCGTTTTTCAGAAGAGGCACATTAAAGTTGATGAGGTAGCCTAGGCTACAGCCTGAGAGTTTTAGATAGGTAAGCAACTGAGCCATGTGGATGTTGTTGAGCTCATCGACGACTTTCAGCTCAAGAATGATCTGGTCTTCAACGATGACGTCGATGCGATAGGCTTCGTCAATCTCAAGACCCTTGTAGTGAATAGGCTGCTTTTTCTGGCGGACTGCCTTGATACCTTGCAGATTCAACTCATGGGCAAGACATGCCTCATAGGTGCTTTCCAAGAGCCCGGGACCCAACTCACGGTGCACTTCAATGGCTGCTCCAATAATTTTTTCACTTAACTCACTCATACTTCCCTCCACTTTCTCTCTGCGCCCTCAGCGATCTCTGCGGTTAATAAAATTCTTTTAGAGTTTAGGGGTTGCTTTGTAATACTCGTGTCCCTGCTCAAACGAATGGGCTACGGCGAACATGTCGGCTTCGCCGAAGGCTTTGCCGATGACTTGCAGGCCTATAGGCAGGCCGCTTTCGGTGAAGCCGCTGGGCACAGAGATTGCGGGCAGGCCAGCGAGATTAACCGAGATAGTGTAGATGTCACTTAGATACATGGCGAGCGGATCGTCGGCGCGCTCGCCCCGTTTGAAAGCGGGCGTGGGTGAAGTCGGCGTGAGGATGGCGTCGACCTGCTCGAAGGCTTTTTCAAAGTCGCTAAGGATGAGGCGACGGACTTTTTGCGCGCGCAAATAGTAGGCGTCGTAGTAGCCCGAGCTGAGCACATAAGTGCCGAGTATGATACGGCGCTTCACTTCGTCGCCGAAGCCCTCACCGCGGCTCTTGGTGAAAAGGGTCAACGCGTCTTTCGCCTCTTCACTGCGGTGGCCGTAGCGCACGCCATCGAAACGGGCGAGATTGGAGGAGGCTTCAGCTGTGGCTACGATATAGTAAACCGGCACAGCCAGCTCAGAGTGCGGCAGGGAGATGTCGACAATCTCGCAGCCCTGGCTCTTATACCAATCGATAGCATTTTCGATATTGGCTTTGACCTCGGGGTCGATGCCTTGACCGAAGAACTCCTGCGGGACGCCGAGCTTCCAGGGGCCCTTCGTCTCTTTCAGCGCGGCAGCGTAGTTCGTCTCGCCTTGTGGGGCGATCGAAGTAGAGTCGAGATCGTCCTTACTCAGCATGGCCTCCATAAGGAGCGCGGCGTCTTCGACCGTGCGGGCGAAAGGACCTACCTGATCGAGCGAGGATGCGAAGGCAACCAATCCGTAGCGGGAAATGAGTCCGTAGGTGGGCTTCATACCAACCACACCACAGAGCGCAGCGGGCTGTCGAATGGAGCCGCCCGTGTCCGTACCAAGGGTAGCGATGGCCTCCCCTGCCGCCAAGGCGGCCGCACTCCCTCCAGAGGAACCGCCCGGGATGGTTTCGAGGTTCCAGGGATTGGCCGTGGTTTGGTAAGCGGAATTCTCGGTCGAAGAGCCCATGGCGAACTCGTCCATGTTGAGGCGACCCCAGATAACCGCGCCCGCCTCACGGAGCTTGGTAATACACGTGGCGTCGTAGGGCGAGACGTAGTTTTCCAGCATCTTGGAAGCGCAACGCAGCGGCTGGTCTTTAACTGCGAGCGTGTCTTTGATCCCGATGGGAATGCCGTCGAGCGGGCCGAGGCTTTTGCCCGCAGCACGGCGTGCGTCGGAGGCTTCGGCCTGAGCGAGCGCGTCGTCAGCGTCGGAGGCAAGGAAGGCTTTAACTCGGTCGTCGACCGCTGCAGTCCGGTCAATCACCGCTTGGGTGATAGCCACAGATGTAGTATCGCCTGCTTCCAGCATGGCGGCCAGTTCAGTAATGGTTTTGAAATGAAGATCGGACATTGGTAATGGAAATTTTAGCCACGGGTTACAGTTTCTATTTTGTGGATGAAATAAATCTTTTGAATTCTACTTTTTCTCGGCCGAAATTGATTAGCAAGCCGACTGGAGATTTGGTTGCTGCTAATTCATTGAGCAGCTGAGGTTCGTCTTTCGAATTATATTGAGCAGTCACTTTGAGTTCTACGATGACATCATCAACTGTTAGATCCGCACGATAATCACCTACAATATGGTTTTAAAAATACACCTGAATGAGTTTTTCGGCAGTAGCGTCGATCCCTCGGAGCTTCAACTCTACGATCATCGCGTTCTGATAAACCTTCTCAAGGAAGCCATAGCCCTGTGCATTGTGCACCTCAAAGGCTGCTCCAATAATCTCCTTGGTGATGTCTTCTCGTTCTAGGCTCATAATCAATCCATGCTAATCCGTGCTCATCCGTGGCTCAAAATATTACTCGACGACCTTGGGAACGACGACCTGGTTGTCGCGGGACTCGGGAGCCATTTTGGTAAGGACTTCGGGGGCGTAAGTCGCGCCGGGCTGGTCGCCTTCGCGCCAGACATTAAAGACCTTGTGGGCGTGCGCCATGGGCTCGACGCCATCGACATCGACGCTGTTCAGCTTATCGAAGTAGCCGAGGATGTCGTCGAGCTGTGAGCCGAGCTTGGCTTTTTCGTCGTCCGAAAGGTCGATGCGTGCGAGGTTGGCGACGTAATCGATGTCAATATGTGGTGTGCTCATTTTCTGATTTGGTAATCGGTCTTCTCGTTGATCAACTTCTGGATTCCGTCGAAGGCGGCGTTGACTTCTTTGTCTTTCAGCGTGCGGTCGGCGGCGCGGAAGCTCATGGTCAGCGCGAGGCTCTTCTTCCCTTCAGGCAAGCCTTCGCCCTGGTAAAGGTCAAAGATGCGAACGCTCTCGCAGTCGAAGCCTTGGGTCGCCTTCTTCGCGAATTTAGCCACGTCCTTCTCGACGTCGCCGGCGAGGACGGACTCGTCCACGATCAGGGCGATATCTTTGCTTGAAGCGGGCTGGTTACTGACGCCGCTGTGGCGACCACGCTTCGCTGTGCGCTCGAAGAACTTCGGCGTCATCAGAACGGATCCGGCGATGACGGGTTTGGTCAGATCCCAACGCGCCTTGAGGGTCGCGATGTTGAGTAGGCCGCAAGTGGCTTCAAAGCCCATTTTGGCGAAGTCGCCGGCGTAGGCGGAGTGGCCCGCCTGCCAGAGTTTACAGTCTCCGATTGGCTGGAACGTCAGTTTGCTCGCTGCAGTACCGGCGATCTCCAAGATCGCACCGCTGATCGTTTTGGCGGTGTAAAAATCGGCCACCTCGCGCTGGCGCCATTCACGGCGAACCTGATCGGCTACGATGACGAAACCGACCGAGACGAGTTCCACCATCTTGCCGTTGACTTCGCGGTAGACGTGGCCGCGCTCGAAGAAGCGGGTAGCACCCGTCCCGCGGGCGGCGTTGAGCTTCAGCACATCCAGTAATCCGGGGATGAGCGAAGGGCGCAGGTGGCTCTGGTCGCTCTGAAGCGGATTATCTAGGGCAAGCACTTTGTGGCTGGCCTCGCCGAAGAAAAACTGCGTCTCCTCAGGAGCCCGGAGCGAATAGAGGAAGGCTTCGTCGAAGTTCTGGCCAGTCAGGTAGTGAGCCACGGCTTCGTTGACCGTGTAGATGCGGTGATCATCGTCACTGATACCGCGTGCGACGACGTCGGATTCGGGGATTTTATCGGTGCCATAGACACGGATAAATTCCTCGATCAGGTCGACATCGCGTTCCAAGTCACCGCGGTAGGAGGGAATCGAAACATTCCAACGGACAGTGCCATCGGATTCGTCGTGGGCCGCCACCTCCAGTCCCAGCGATTCGAGTACGGATTGGATCTCGGCGTCGCTCACATCAAAACCGATGAAGCGGCGGACACGATCCGGGCAGAGTGTGACTTCACTGATCGTGGGCGGCTCACGCCCCTCCTCGATCAGGTCGCCGTCGACGGTGCCGCCCGCAACTTGGAGGATCAAATCGACGGCGCGAAGCGAGGCGTAGGTGATGCCCTTGGGGTCGACGCCTCGCTCGAAGCGGTAGGAACTGTCCGACGAGAGGCCGAGTTTACGCGAAGTGGTGCGGACGGAAGTCGGCGCAAAGTAGGCAGCTTCGAGAACAATGTCGGTGGTGTTGGCGTCCACCTCCGCGTCGAGCGAGCCCATGACGCCCGCCACCACGAGCGGACGCTCAGTGTCGGCAATCACGGCCATGTCGGCAGAGAGCGTGCGCTCCACTTCGTCAAGGGTGGTGATCTTCTCGCCCTCGTCAGCCATACGGACGAGGAGCCGGCCACCTTTGATCTTGGCGGCATCAAAAGCGTGGAGCGGCTGGCAGGTTTCGTGCAGCACGTAGTTGGTGACATCGACAACGTTATTGATCGAGCGCTGACCAGTGGCCTCGATGGCGTCCTTGAGCCAACGCGGACTGGGGCCTACTTGGACGCCCTTAATGCAGACTGCAGTATAGTGCGGGCAGGCCTCGGCGGCGCTGACCTCGACACCACTGATGAGAGGCTCGCCAGTAGATTCGTTTTCCGTGCTGGCTTTGACATCGGGGTATTTCACATCGAGGCCAAACTTAGCGGCCAGCTCGCGGGCGACGCCGATGTGGCTCAGCACGTCGACACGGTTAGGCGTGATCTCGAGGTCGAAGACCGTGTCGCCGTCGGCGAAGAGAGCGTTCAGCGGCGTGCCGAGCGCGGTGTCCGGTTCGAGGATCATGATGCCGTCGTGATCCTGGCCGATCTGGAGCTCCTTGGCGGAGCACATCATACCCTCGGAGGGCTGGCCCCGCAGCTTGGAGGCTTTGATCTTGAA
>DLQD01000022.1 GCA_002480015.1 Opitutia bacterium UBA7441 | reverse complement strand
GCACGTTTTCGAAGTTCGTGTGCAGGTTGTGTCCAAGTCGGTGAACGGCGAGTGGGACCATGCGGTAGCGCTGGCGGAAGTTCAGGGAGCCGATGGTCTTGCCGTCGAGAGTGGAATCGGGGCCGACGACAGCTTCGACAATGACGCCTGCCGACATACTGATTTGTTCTAGTCCCTCACCAAGTATGTCGCGCAATTCGAGACCTTCGGCTTTCTGGGCTTTGGCCAGTGCATTGGGTGAAACGGACAGTAATAAGCGGTCGCCGCCTTGGAGCTCAGTCGTCATTAGATCGCCCCGCAAGCGGACGCCGTGGCGTAGGATTTCGACGATGCGAAGTCGCTCGACCTGTCCGATCCTGGTTTGATCGATTCGCTGGCCGACCTCGGGGGAGCCGGGTTTAATGTAGGCCTCCAAAAGGTATTCCCGGCGCTGTTCCTCACTTAATATCGAGGAAATCGTTTCACGAGTGGGCAGCAATTTGCCGGCAAACACGGTGAGGTAGAGGCCGCCTGCTAAAAAAAGCGGAATGCCCACGGCTGCCAACTCGAACATGGAGAAGGGTGGATAGCCACTGTCGGCGGCGATGGAGCTGACAACAATGTTGGTGCTGGTGCCGATCAGTGTGCAACTGCCGCCGAAGATCGAGGCGTAAGAGAGCGGTATGAGTAACTTGGACGCGGGTATTTGCATACGTCGCGCCAGACTGAGAACTACGGGCAGGAAAACCACGACGACCGGCGTATTATTAATGAAAGCCGAGATCACTGCTACAGCTAGGATCATCGGTGGCAGAATAAAGATGAGCGGCATCTTGGGCAGCTTAGCCAGAAGTGCGGCTACCGAGTCGATCGCGCCGCACTTTTCGAGTGCGGCGCTGAGGATAAACATCGCCGCAACGGCGATCGGGCCTGCGTTCGAGAACACAGCCATAGCGTCGTTCGGGGTGAGTAGCCCCAGCACCAAGAGCAGAGCGAAGACGCTCATCGCCGACAGCTCCGTGGGAATTTTCTCCCAGATAAAAGCGGCGAGTAGCACAACGAGTAATAAGAGGGTGAAGGCGATTTCCCAGGTCATGGCAAAAGGGGGTTCTCAGTGGGGGCTTTTTTTGCGGGCGCTTATTCACTCCCGCCGGAGCGGGCCTTGCGGTAGGCAATGAGACGCGGGTAGCTTCCGTGTTTGCCCAGATGAGTGTCGACCGCAGATTGCCAGCTGCCGAAAAGCGTATCGATAGAAACGAGTTCACGTCCTTCGGACCTCGAGGTCTTCGGAAGCGATGGCCAGAAACCGGCGGCTTCAATGGAATGGCGAGCCTCGGGACTGAAGAGAAAACGGAGATAAGCTTCCGCTCGCTCTTGAGTTCCCCGTTGCAGCGCTTGTGCCTGGGCGACCGCAACGACGACATCTATACGGATTAATTGCTCTGGGTAGATGATGGAGAGATTTTCCTGATCTTGTGCCACGGCATACAAGGCTTCGCTCTCCCATGTGAGTAGGACATTCAGCTCCGAGTCTCGTAAAAAGACCTCCGTGCAGCGTCGAGCGCCATGCGGAATAAAGGTGGCGCGATCAAGTGCCTTGTTAAAAATCCAATCTCTGTTGCCGAAGTGCTGTTCCGCATGGTGGGCTAGCGCTAGATAGGCGTATCGTCCGCCGCCGCTCACATTTGGGGCGGGGAGGGCGTAACGCAGCTCCGCCTCAAACAGGTCCGGCCAGTCGCGGAGACGATGCTCCGCGTCGTTACGGACGAGAAAGACAATCGTTGAGTGGAACGGGGAGGCTTCCGCCGGAAACTGTCCCCGCCAGTTTTTGAGCACCAGTCCTTTTTGCCTGCTTTGGGCAAGAGAATCCAGCTCCCAGGATGAAGAGACACAGATCGTATCGGCGACCAGCCCCGCAGCCAGAGCCTCGGTCTGCTGGATGGAGCCGGCATAATGCGACCTGACCTGTCCACCGCTCTGCGCCTGCCAGGCGGCATTCACTTTCTCGAAAAGAGGCTGCGCCGCATCGAAGGTTATATTCAGTAAAGCTTCAGGTGGACGTGCGGGCCAGAACCAGAAAATAAAGCCACTCAGGAGGAGGAGCAGAGCGAGGAACCCCTCGGCGCTGCGTAATCGAAAAAGCCGTAACTCAGGCAGATTGGCCTGGAGTCGTTTGATTTGATCGAGCCAACTCATAACCTACATTAACCATCGTATAACTTGGAGTAAAAGGCGAGTCGGAACGTGTGATGTGTTCGTGCGCATTAATGGATATATGACTCAGCGAACGAGCTGTCTCCGGCGGCACTCACGCGCAGGTCAATATGCCTTGCCATGTCGGCAAGAGACCCTAGGCGTCCCGGTCCTGGGTAGCAGATGCTTGTCCGGCAAAAAACTAGGCAGTTTTTCATAACATCCGATAAATTACAGTTTTTAGCCCATTACTTCTAAGGCTTGCATTCTAAAAGTCATCCCTATGGTGTGATGTGGTTACTCTTCTAATCAATATACCCAAACATATGGCATCACACATCAAACAGCCCATTGTCCCCAAGCAATATATTCTAACTTTCATCCTGACGACTTGTTGTTTTTCCCTTTGGGGATTCGCCAATGACTTCACTAACCCTTTGGTGAAGGTTTTTGAGCAAGTTTTCATCATCACCACGGCACAGGCCTCATGGTTGCAGTTTGCCTTCTATACCGGTTACTTCTGTATGGCGATTCCTGCGGTGATGTTCATCCGGAAGTTTTCCTACAAGGCCGCCATCATGCTCGGTCTGGGGCTCTATGCCGCGGGTGCGCTCATTACGATCCCGGCCAGTTTGACTGCGCAGTTTGCCTTATTTTGCCTCGCTTCCTACGTGATCACATACGGCCTAGCTTTTCTGGAAACAGCTTGTAATCCGTATATTTTGGCCATGGGGCCAGTCGAAACTGCGACCCAACGTTTGAATCTGGCGCAAGCTTTCAATCCATGCGGTTCCATTATTGGTATGATGGTCGCCTCCATGGTTCTGGCGCCCAATCTTGAAGTCACTAAGATTCGCGAGCAGGTGAAAACAGGGGACGCTGCCTACACTCAGTATTTGATTACCGATTCAAGCCTGTTGCCCGAAGGCTCGGTGCTCACTGAAGATGGGGCGAGCGTTATACTTCAAGACGGTTCTGTCGTCCGCATGTACACGGACGGTCTGCCCGATTTTGTCAATGAATCCGGCGCGCTGGATGGGGCCATGCCCAATGTGATGAAAGGCATGCGTTCCGGGGACGTCGAGACGTTCAATGCAACTCAAAAAACCGACCTAGCCAACGTCCGCGGCCCCTACATGGTGATCGCATCGGTGGTCACTCTATTCTTTATTATCTTCGCATTGGCTAAGATGCCGACCTTCAGGGAGGAGACTAAGGATGCACCTTTCCTTGAGATTGTAGGCCGTTTGTTTAAGCGCGCACGTTTCGTCGAAGGGGTGTTGGCACAGGCCTTCTATGTTGGCGCTCAGATCATGTGTTGGACTTTTATCATCCATTACGGAATGGAGCAGGTCGGGCTTTCTCTCTCCGAGGCGCAAAATTATAACATCATTGCGATGATCATTTTCATCTCCAGTCGTTTTATCTGCACCTTCCTACTGCGTTTCTTCCGTCCTAGTGTCATGTTACTCGCCTTTGCCATCGGCGGATTTTGCTGCACTCTGGGCGCGATTTACCTGCCTGGGCAGACAGGCCTTATCTCGCTGGTGCTCATCTCGGCTTGTATGTCGCTGATGTTCCCCACCATTTACGGCATCGCGCTCAACGGCCTGAAAATCGAAGAGGCCAAGCTTGGTTCCGCCTTCCTCATTATGTCGATTGTGGGTGGTGCAGTTTTGACGAAACTCCAAGGTGGACTGATCACCGAATATGGCGTCCGTAATTCCTTCTGGCTGCCAGCTATTTGCTTCGTGCTAATCGCACTTTACGGCCTCCGCTGTTACACCGCGCATGATAAGAGTCACGTCGGATAAGCACTTTAATGATTCAAGTCTTCGCGATACCTGACACCCTTCAATTCACACTGGGTCATTGTAGAGTAGAGCAAGTAATACGTCATCGACTTATACTACCTGATCCACGACAAGTCGGGCAATTTGTTCGCGAACGTTTTTGAGTGATTCAGAGGATGCTTTGGTCATGGGCTGCATGCATGTATGGCATAGTTTTCGGGGAAGCTGTAGCCCCCCCGTTTTTTTCATAAAAATGCAAATTTTGTTTTAGCTGACCCATGTTTAAAATGGCACCTTAGCATCCTTGTTCTGCGCGATTTGGCTGGACTTCCTCATTACCGTTTGAAATCCACAATGAGAGTTTTTTAGCTAGGAATCCTTCATAAATAACCTCGGAAATGCTCCTCGATCAGTGGGGAGAATTTCTTCAATCAGTAATTCCCCTCCCTATGACGACTTGGATATTCATCTCCTTTCTTAGTTTCACTGGCTTTGCGGCCTTACTCACCTGGTGGATCACCCGGCGGGATGAGCGAGCCAGCTCCGATGGTTTCTTCCTCGGCGGCCGCTCATTGACCTTTCCGATCATCGCCGGCTCGCTCCTGCTGACCAATCTCTCCACGGAGCAGATGGTTGGTTTGAATGGGGCGGCCTTCAACGACGGCCTCAGCGTGATGGCCTGGGAGGTGATCGCGGTTCTAGCGCTGATTGTCATGAC
>DLQD01000041.1 GCA_002480015.1 Opitutia bacterium UBA7441 | reverse complement strand
TTTTTTGCAATCTGAATACCAAGCAATGCCACGACTGACCCGTGATCTGGCACGAAAGATCGCCGACGAAGTGCTCAGCCCCTGGCAGCCCAAGTAAAACGATACCTCCCAATCATTGCATTCCGAATAGCCGGCCAGTCAGCCGGTTTTTTTGGCTTATCACCCTAGATGTGACACCTGAAAATGAGATTCAGTATCAAAATGTATTGACAGTGCACGACGACGCCTATTGAGACTGGTTCTCTTTAATAAAGACAAGGCTAGAAAGCTCTAGATGAAACAGAAAAACAAAAGCGACCAAGCAGTGAGAACCCTATTATCCGAGATGCCTAGAACCTTTGCTCTGCTGGCGATGATCGCCGCGACGCCATTCGCCGTGCAAGGTAGCGAAGATGCTGAACAAACGGATGTTTACGAGCTGAAGGATTTCATCGTCTCACAACAGTATCTCTATACGGACCAGGTCAACGCCTTGAAAACGCCGACCCCCATCATTGATGTGCCACAGAGTCTATCGATCACGACCTCCGAGCAGATCAAAGAGCAGGGCTTTGACAGCATCGCTGATATCGTTAATTACACACCGGGTGTCAACAACGCCCAGGGCGAGGGTCATCGCGATGCAGTGGTCTTTCGCGGCAGCCGCTCGACGGCTGATTTCTTTGTCGATGGGGTGCGCGACGATGTGGAATATTACCGCCCGCTTTACAACTTACAGCAGTTGGAAATTCTCCGCGGCCCCAACGCCCTACTCTTTGGCCGCGGTGGCACAGGCGGTATCATCAATCGCGTAATGAAAAAAGGCGTCATTGGCAGCGACTTCACCGAATACCAAGTAAGTGTGGACAGCTTCGGCGCCTACAAGGGACAAATTGACAGTAATTTCAGTCTCAGCGAGGGATCTGCATTCCGAATCAACGCCTACTATGAACATCTGGAAAACCATAGAGATCACTACGACGGCGATCGCTTCGGAATCAATCCGACCTTCAAATTCGTATTTTCCGACAGAACAACACTCGACCTTTCCTATGAATATAATGATAACAAACGCTTCATCGATCGTGGGATACCGACCGGAGCTGATGGGAAACCCGCCAAAGAGCTGGATGATATCTTCTTCGGCGATGACGATGAGAGTGAGGCCACCTTCGAGGCACATATTCTCCGGGCCGCACTACAACACCGATTCTCGGACGAGTTGAAGGCTCGCGTCGATTTCGCCTTTGGCGATTACGACAAGTACTACGCAAATTACTACACCAGTGGATACGACGAAACCATCACCCCCGAGCAAGTCTCCTTTAGTGGTTACGTCGACACGACCCGACGAGAGACACTTACTTTGTCAGGCGGCCTGATCGGCCAATTCGAAACAGGTAGAATCGGTCATACCATCGTGACAGGCATGGAGTTCGTCGCTACTGACAACAACAATGACCGTTTTGTTGCAGCCGGTTCGACCATCGACCTGGCAGATGTCGAAAGTTTCCAAGGTAACCCATTCGCCACCTTCAACGACAATACCGAGGCCGAACTCAATGTGTTCTCTGTCTATTTCCAGGATGAGATCGCACTTCTAGAGCAACTGGATCTAGTCCTCGGAGCACGCTACGACCGCTTCGACTATGAGGTCGACATCCTAAATGCAGGCGGCGACATTTCCGCTCGTCGCGGCCAGTTGGATGAGGAAATCACGCCCCGAATCGGACTGGTCTTTAAGCCTAAGGGAAATATTTCATTCTATGCGAGTTACAGCCAAACCTTCCTGCCTCAGAGTGGCGATCAGTTTGCCAGCATAGGAGAAGACGACATCCAACTCGACCCGGATGAATACACCAATCTAGAAGCAGGCGTAAAATGGGACTTCAATTCTAAAATGAGTTTCACCGCAGCGGTTTTCGATCTGCAGCAAGATGCAAAAGAAACAGATGGTGTAGGCAATTTCTTCAGCGTGGAGCAAAATGTCTATGGCTTCGAAGCGCAGTTCCTCGGGCAAATTACCGAGGATTGGTTTATCTCCGCTGGATACAGTTACCTCGACGGAGAGATCCATGATGAACAAGATCCTACAGTGGATGGCAACCGTCCCCGCGAGCTACCGGAGCATTCGTTCTCCGTTTGGAACCGCTACCAGCTGACGGAAAAATTCGCACTCGGTCTGGGCCTGACCTACCAAGATGCAAGCTATATCACGAAGGACAACGATACCAGATTACCAAGTTATGTCCGCGTCGATGCGGCCGCCTATTACGACTTTTCGGATCATCTGCGTCTCCAGCTCAACATTAAAAACCTGCTCGATACAGATCACTACCCGAACGCACATGGAGACCACCAGGTGACCGTTGGCGCACCCTTTAACGCGAGTTTTTCGATCACCAGTCGCTTCTAGGAGGGCGTGACACCATCACGATTCACAGGGATCGGCCATAACGATGGTCGATCCCTTCTTGCATTCACCCGCTAATTGATTCCCATACCTGTTTATTCATCACTATCATGAAATCGACGACTCTCTTCGGCCTCATAGTCTCACTGCTCGCCTCTATCGGCTGCACGCCACAAAACGACGACTCCGTGGGCGCTTCTGTTCAAAAAATCATCATCGCGATGGAGCCCGACAAAGATCCCGACGCCATGCTTGAAGACCGCGTTGCACTCGAAGGCTACCTGACGCAAACGACCGGCAAGCCCGTCGAAGCCATGGTGCCGATCAGTTCGGCCGTGATCTACGAAGGCCTGCGCAACGGCAGCATCGATGTCGCTTATCTGAGCGCAACCGCGGCGGCCAAGCTGGTCGAAAATGATGTTATCGACATCCTTCTTGCTGAGCTCATTGACGGGCAGCCCTCCTACCTGAGCTACTGGATCACACTCAAGGATGCCCCCTATCAGGGCATCGAAGACCTGAAGGGCCAACCCATCGCCTTTTCGAGCCGTACCAGCACTTCCGGCTTCCTGATTCCAGTTTGGGATCTCTACTCGCAAGGCTTGGTCGACCTCGAAAGTGGACCCGAGGGCTTCTTCGGTGAGGGTAATGTCTTCTACGGGGTCGGCTATGTCTCGGCCGTTGAACGCGTGCTCGACGGCAGTGCTGAAGCGGCTGCCGTCAGCTACTATGTGCTCGATAAGGATAAACACCTGAGCGCGGAGCAGCGCGCCCGCCTTCGTATGCTTGACAGCCAGGGCCCCGTGCCCAGTCACGTCGTCGTTGTGCGTAGAGGCCTGAGCGAAACAGACACAGCCCTCGTCGAAGAGGCTCTCCTGAAGATGAACCAGAACGCCGTGGAACTACGGAATCGTATCTTCGGTGCCGAACTCACCCCGGCCGATACCATAAGCCATCTCCGCACTACCCGAGAGGCGCTGAAAATCAGCCGCACCATGCAGTTTTAAAATAAGCTTCCGTTATTGCGAGCTTGCTCGCGCACCACTATCGAAACCTGATCGGGCGTATGTGCCGCCACAAACTTACTCGAATGTCTTCCAATCAACAGCAGCCCATGCTCAGCGCACAGGGTATCGGTTTTCAACGTAGCGGGCGGTGGCTCTTTCGTAAGCTCGACCTAAATCTCTATCCTGGTGACTTCCTTGCCTTGGTCGGCCCCTCAGGCGTCGGTAAAAGCACCTTGCTCTCTTGCCTCTGCGGCACTCTAGAGCCCACGGAGGGCTCGGTCACTGTACACCTAAGCAAAGAGAATAGTGTCCCGCCCAAAAACGTTCGCCGCCACTTCGGCATTGTCTATCAGGAGCTGCAACTCACGCCAAACGCCGACCTTTTGACCAATGTGCTCTGTGGGCGCTTGGGACGTTACCATTCGCTGCGCACCTTGTTTGGCTTCCCAAAAAAGCTCCGTCAAGAAGCCTACCAGCTTCTCTGCGAACTCGGGGTCGGCGAGAACCCGCGCAAATGGGCCAGCCACATGTCGGGCGGCGAAAAGCAACGCATCGCTGTAGCACGCGCACTCTTCCAGGAACCGGAGCTCTATTTTGCTGACGAGCCGGTATCGAGCCTCGACGCCTACTACGCCGGCCGCGTCCTTGGTTTATTACGCCAAGAAGCCGACGAAAAGACAAAACCCGTTATCTGCGTCCTACACAATGCGGAACATATTCAACGCTTCGCGGACCTTGCGCTGAGCCTCAACCCCAATGACCCGGAGGCACACAAGATCCGCCGCATTCGGCCAAGCGAAAAGGAGCCCGCGCTATGAGCCCAGAGTCTCCAAACAGCCGCAAGGCCGACTCGCGTTTACCCGAAACGCCTTGGTATCAACGGCTCAACCTGCTCAACACCACCCTGCTGATCTTTCTGCTCGCCGTCGTTTTCAGCGGCACGCAAATCGAAGGCAACGAGCGCGACCTCGACGTCTGGCAAAATCTGGGGCGTTTCCTCGCTGACTTTTTCCCTCCAGATCTTTCGGTCGTAGGTCAAACTGGAGCTGCTCTGCTCGAGACCGTGGAGATCGCGATCCTTGCGACTTTTTTCGCGATAGGTCTTTCGCTCGTTATCGGCTTGGGTGCCGCACAGACCATCGCTCCAAAGTGGCTCGTCGTCACGATGCGGATGCTCCTGAACGTCATTCGAACGATACCAAGCTTGATCTGGGCGGTCATCGCCGTCGCCGCGATGGGAGCCAACGCTCTGGCCGGAGTCGTGGCGCTCACCCTCTACAGTATCGGCTATCTTGGGAAGTTTTTTAGCGAGGCCTTCGAATCGGTCGATATGAAAGTCGCCCGCTCGCTCCGGGGGATCGGGGCGGATCCACTACAGGCCTTCCAATATGGAATCTGGCCCCACGCCAAGCCACTCATCTGGAGTCACAGCATTTGGATGCTCGAATACAATATCCGCTCGGCCAGTATCATCGGCTACGTCGGCGCGGGCGGACTCGGTCTTCAGTTGCACGCCTACCAGGAGTTCCATCAATGGGATCGTTTTGCCACCGTGTTGATCTGTATCCTTTGTGTGGTCACCTTACTCGACCTTCTTAGTGAGCGGATCCGCCGGCGGATCACACGTCGGGGCTCTCCCAACCGCCCTATTTCCGAGTGAGCGACAGCCATCGTCGCATCCGATGAACACAACCACATCGCCGTAGCGGCAGGGCGGCAAGCCAAGCCGACTACTTGAGAACTCACCGAATCGGACGCAACGGCACGAGTTCGATCAGGGTCATTTCCGTCGGGCAATTAAACCGCAAAGGCGGCAAGCCATGGCGGCGATTTGAACCCGCGCCAGCCGACACATTGAGATAGGGTATGCCGACACGACGAAAGCCTTGTGCCCAATCTTTCGGCACTGCGCTATCGATAACCAAGGGGCCAAAAAACGGCAAGACAACTTGGCCACCGTGCGTGTGCCCGGCCAAACAAAGATCGATCGATGCCTCCGAAAGGCCCAGCACATAGTCTGGCGCATGCCCGAAGAGGATCCGGAAGTCGTTCGGAGCCGACAGTGCCAGCCACTGTTCGATCGAGCGCATCGCCCACTCGTCCGACTTCGACTGGAAGAGGCTGAGACCATGCAGGTTAATCGCCGAAGAGCCAAGCTCGATTCGATGGTCGCGGGACGAGAGCATAACGAGAGGCTCCAGTTCCTCCGGTTGTATTCTATAGAGTTCGCGTTCCGTATCACCAAATACCGCGTAGGTTCCGAGCGGTGGATTCACCCGAGCGATCAGTGCGTGCAGTTTCGCCCATTCGCTTTCAAATGTAGCCGGAGGCACGACTTGCAAAAAATCCCCCGTGTTCAGGATCAGGTCTGGCTCCAGCGCCTCGATCTGCTCAAAAATCGCCTCTTGGTAGGCTTCAATCGCACCCGCTTGGATGTCACTGATGTGTAAAACCCTCACCGCCTGATCGAGCTTTGGTGTTTCGAGGCGCACTTGTCGCACGACCAACTGCTCGGGCTCCACGTAAGTCACGTAGTAACGGAGCATCAAGAGATCTAGTCCGAGAAAGGCATAAATCAAGGCTGTCCAGATTAACGCCCGTCGGGAGTTCCGCCAGGTTATTGCCAGTCCTGCACTGAGTGCGGCGACTCCAAAGAGAATCAAGGGCAATTCAAATAAGTTAAAATTATACGCTTGGCGGATTATCGTAAAGTTGGGAGCTAACATGCCTGCCTGTAGGTAGAGGTAGTTGCGGCATGCCACATAGAGTATTATAAAAAAGCCGAGAAGGAGCCCCAGCTTCCAAACGCGCCCGTTGGTTGAACGCGAAGCCACATCTGTCATCGCTAATCCAGTCAACTCTGTCATCGCGTCACTTGCCTCCTCGCGATTAGGCGAATACTGAAAGGGATGAGCGCAAGCGCACCAAGAAACCAGCAGAGCGTCAACTCCACCGGCGCCCGAAAGCCACTCCGCATCGCTTTTTGATATATCATAATCCCCATGAATAGATTAATAATCTGCAAATTGCAAAAGAGCACCAAAAAGGCGATCGGATGACGGGCAAAAACCCGTGCCCCGTCGTAGCTGGCACTCGAGACCATTTCCGGCCACGCCGCTGCGTGATACGACTTCCAAAGTAGCGCGACCAACACCGCCGAATAAAGCGGCACGACCAACCAAGGTTGCGCACTCTGCCGCAAATAGCGCAGACTCGGAAAAGCGATCATCGCGACCCAAAACGGGGCCGTCATCAGCGCGATGACGAGAAAAGCCAGATCCAAATCACGCCCGCCAAAGACCTCAATCAACCAAATCGGCATAGCGCTACGCAAGTTGTGAATATCAAGTTCCTTAACATCAAATCCACCATTCAAAATTTACCACTCAAAATCACTCCGTGATCTTCGTAAACGCTTCAATGTATCGATCTAAAGTCCCCGCCAACACCTCATCCGGCAAAGCTGGCGGCGGCGGAGTCTTGTCCCAGTCAAGAGACTCCAGGTAGTCGCGGACAAATTGTTTGTCATATGAGGGCTGTGCCCCGCCTGGTGCGTAGCCGGCCTTCGACCAATAGCGGGAAGAATCAGGCGTTAAAATCTCATCGATCAGATAGAGCTTGCCGGCCGCATCCGTGCCGAACTCGAACTTGGTGTCGGCCAGAATGATACCGGCCTCCTCTGCCCGCTCCACACCCATTTGATAGAGCTCGATACTCAAGTCGTGAACCCGTTGAAAGAGCTCCGCGCCAATCAGCTTGGCCGCGTCCGTGCAATCGATCGGCATATCGTGCCCACTAGCCGCCTTGGTTGTGGGCGTAAAGAGTGGCTTCGGCAACTGGCTGCTCTCCTGTAAATCTGCGGGTAGTCCATACTCAAACAGTTTACCGGATTCCCGATAGGCCTTCCAACCGGAACCTGAGAGGTAGCCGCGCACCACCGCTTCGATCGGAAGCGGCTTTAGTTTCTTCACGATCATACTGCGATACTGCAGCTCGGGATATGCCTTACCCAGTGTCTCAATCCGCGCTTCGTGATCGTCCACCAAATGGTGCTCAGTGACCGCGCCAGCCCGTGCGAACCAATAAAGGCTGATTTGCGTGAGCAGGATGCCCTTCCCGGCCAGCCCCTCGCTCATGACCACATCAAAGGCGGAGACACGGTCCGTCGCCACCATAAGCAGGGCATCGCCCAGATCAAAGACTTCGCGCACTTTACCCGCCGCGACCAGCGGATACGGTAAGCCTTCCACTTCGAGTAGCGCCTGATCAGGCATGGGGAACGGTAGATCTAAATTAGCCATAAAAAATAGATGAGCCGCCAATGCTCACCGCGCAAACGGTTTCTGCGGGGAAGACTCAAAAAAATGAAATTTTTAGAAAAAAGTCTTGCAGAGGGTAAGTCGAAACGTAGCTTCCGTGACTTCCTCCTCCCTCCCGTTCGTCTAGCCCGGTCTAGGACACCTGGTTTTCATCCAGGCAACAGGGGTTCGAATCCCCTACGGGAGGCCATTTTT
>DLQD01000048.1 GCA_002480015.1 Opitutia bacterium UBA7441 | reverse complement strand
CGCTCAATCATTGCGCTTAAATAGTAGGCTCCTCCGGCCAGCGCGATGCCAAGCTCTTCAACAGATGAGGCACCCGCCTGATGGTAGGGCAGGGTGGAGACCCCGACTGCGCGGATGCCGGGGGCTTCCTTCGCGCAATACTTCGCGGCGATGGATTGCTCGTCCAACAGTTCGCTCATCGAAGCAGACAAGTGGCCGGCGGCAGCTTGCACCGCAACAGGATCCATGCCCAGGCTGCCTTTGACTTTTTTCAGATCCACGCCTTGTTTTTTTAACCAGGCGAAGAAGAGCGCGCCCACCGAAAGTCCGGCGCAGCCCGTGCGTATGTGGACGCTGATCGCTTCGGGAAGAATTTGGTCGAATGCCGTCTCTATGTCTTTCAGGCAGGCTAGGGAGAGCCCGCAGGAGCCGACTTCGCCAGCCTTAGCAGTGTCCGGATCGAGCCCCTTGAGCGTCGCGATGTCCAGGATGATATTGAGTGAGTTTTGCCCCCGCATCAGATCGGCGCGGGCGGCGGCGTTGAATTCCGAGGCCGTGCCGTAAGGCAATTCCTGAGCGATCTCCCAAGGTTCGTTCTTGTAGCCAGCGGCATCGGTCCCGCGCAGATAGCCATCGAAGCCCGGAAGCGTTTCCACTGCGCTCAGAGTGTCGAGCACTTCCTTACGGAAGATTGGCTCCAGGCGTATGCCCTCTGGGGTCTGTTGGGTCATCACCTTATCGAAGGGTTTCCCCTTAAGCAGCTTTTCAGCGGCTTCACGCCACTCTTCGGCGGTGCTTGCGGGGAACTCGGTGAGGAGCTTTTCTTTTGTTTTGGTGTCCTGGTTCATTGGTGCGTTTTTACGATTGCTCAAACTATCCCGTATTTGACAGGCCTTGTCAATAAGTAAATTTAATGCAAAATAAGTTTGACGTAAGTCAAGCTAATCTTATTTTTAATGTATCAACCTACGATAACGCTTATGATAACAAATATCGATCACCTCGGAATCGCGGTCAAAAACCTCGAAGAATCCATTAAATATTATGAAGAAGCGCTCGGCTTGCACTGCCACGGGCAGGAAGAAGTGCCGTCTCAAAAAGTAAAGACTGCGTTCTTTGAAGCGGGCGATGTGCACATTGAGTTGCTTGAGCCGACATCGCCGGACAGTCCGATCGCCAAGTTCCTTGAGAAAAACGGGGAGGGTATCCACCATGTGGCTTTCGCGACGGATGGTATTGAAGGACAGCTTAAAAAAGCTTCCGAGGCTGGAATACGACTGATCCACGAGGTGCCGATCGAAGGCGCGGCTAATAAGCGGGTCGCATTTTTGCATCCTAAATCTACGCATGGTGTCTTAACCGAGTTTTGCCAAAGCAAATAGTCCTGCAACCGAACAATTCATTAAATTTCAACTAGAACCTATTATGGCAATCGACCCAAAACTACTCGAAGATCTCAGAAAACGCCGTGAGGCTGCTCGGAATGCTGGTGGCGCCGAGAAACTCACCAAGCGCAGGGAAAAAGGCCTTATGAACGCACGCGAGCGCCTCGAGACCTTGTTTGAACCTGGCACGTTTCAGGAGTTTGGAATGCACGCCCAACACTCTTGTCACCGTTTTGGTATGGAAAAAAAGCAACTGCCATACGATGGGGTGGTCTGCGGCTCGGGGCTTGTCGACGGGCGCGCAGTTGCCGCGTATGCGCAGGACTTCACAGTTAGTGGCGGCTCACTGGGACGCATCCACGCCAAAAAGATTTGTGACCTGATGGACTTCGCCCTCGAGGCGGGCATGCCCGTGGTAGGGGTGAATGACTCCGGTGGTGCACGCATCCAGGAAGGTGTCGATTCGCTGAGCGGCTATGGCCAAGTGTTTTTCAAGAATGTGCTCCTTTCCGGAGTGGTGCCTCAGGTCGCCGTTATTGCTGGCCCCTGTGCAGGTGGTGCGGCTTATTCGCCGGCTTTAACCGATTTCCTGATTATGACCAAGGAGAACTCCAACATGTTCATCTGCGGCCCCGATGTCATTAAATCAGCAACTGGGGAGACCGCGCAACTGGAGCAATTCGCTTCGGCCGCTGCGCATGCCAGTATCTCGGGCAACATTCATCTAGTGGCTGACGACGATTCGCACGCCATAGAGTTAACTGCGAAGCTGCTCTCCTTCCTACCTAGTAACAACATTAGCGATCCGCCCCATGTCTTCACTGATCTCGACTTGAGCGAGGATCCGGAAATGAATGAAATCGTCCCAGCATCGAGCAAAGAGGCGCTCGACGTGATGGCCGTGATCGACCGCCTCGTGGACGGTGGCGATTTCTTTGAAATCATGCCTGACTTTGCCCGTAATATTGTAGTTGGCTTTGCGCGAATTGAAGGCTTGGTCGTGGGCATTGTCGCCAATAATCCTATGATTCGAGCGGGTACCTTGGATATCGATAGCTCCGACAAGGGCGCCCGTTTCATACGCACCTGCAATATCTTTAACATCCCGATCGTGACACTCGTCGACGTGCCCGGATTTATGCCCGGACTCGCGCAGGAGCAAGGCGGTATCATTCGTCATGGTGCCAAGATGTTGTTCGCATATGCCGCCTCGACTGTGCCGAAAATCACGCTGATTATGCGTAAAGCTTACGGGGGTGCTTACCTCGCCATGTGCTCAGCTGACCTAGGCGCTGACATGGTCTTCGCCTGGCCAACGGCTGAAATTGCGGTGATGGGAGCTGAGGGCGCAGCCCGGATTCTTTTCCGCAAGGAGATTCAGGAGGCCGAAGACCCCAAGGCAAAGGCAGCCAAACTGTGTGAAGAGTATCGCAACGAATTCTCCTCGCCATATCAGGCGGCGGCCAATGCCATGATCACCGATGTGATCGAACCTTCGCAGACGCGTCCAGCCATCGCACTGGCCCTCCGCAATACGCTCAACAAGCGCGAAACCCGTCCACCAAAGAAACACGGTAACATTCCTCTGTAAGCCGCTTCCGATTCAATCACTCCAGGGACAATCACCATGCTAGCATTCTATACCACACTCGCTCAAGTCAGCGCCGCTGCGCCGCCGGACTTACCGTCGACAGCCAACGTGGTCTTCGTCGGCTTCCTCTTCGTTATGATCGTGCTCGCCTTATTGGCGACGATCACCTCGGCTATCGGCGCTGTTTTTATCAGGCAAGCCGCGCGCGAAGCAGCCAAGGCGGCTGTGGCTGCCCAAAAAGCGGCCGAGTCTGCCCGATCTGTGCCTGCACCGCTGGCAGGCACATTCTCACCGGCTGTAGATCCCGGATCCGGGACATCTGGTGAATCTGCTGGGGCTGACGATTCAACGATTCTCGCTGTCGTAGCCGCTGCCGTGCATACGGTAATCGGTGACCGTCCACACCGCGTCGTCTCTGTTCGAAGCACCGGGCCTGGTTGGGCTCAAGAGGGGCGCCGCCAAATCTTCTCATCGCACCGCGTACGCTAAAACTAAACTTAAAATTCAAATTAGAAAAATAACATGAAACGCTTAAAAGTAACCGTCGAAGGCAAAACCTACGAAGTCGAAGTTGAGATTCTGGATGAGGATACTTCCGCGTCCGCGCCCCGCAGGGCCAGTTCAGCGGGCGGCAGTCGGGTGGCCGTCCCCGTCGCAGCCCCTCAGCCGAAGTCCGTCGCGCCCGCGGCTGGTGGCGGTGGTGCAGTGGGTAGCCCGCTCGCTGCAGTCGTGGTTTCGATCGACGTCAATATTGGCGATACGGTCGAGGAAGGCCAAAAGCTCATCACGCTCGAAGCGATGAAGATGAATACTATTGTGGCCGCTCCAGCCGCCGGCAGCGTCCAGGCCATCCATGTCAAGCCCGGCGAGGGTGTTGAAGAAGGACAAGCGCTGATTGAAGTCGTTTAATTTCACACAGCATCTCACCACACAACATCTCTTTAATGATCGATCTACTACATCGACTCTACGGCAATACTGGTTTCGGCTTTCTTGACTGGCGCATGCTTGTGATGTGGGCCGTGGTCGCTGTGCTCCTCTACCTTGCGGTCTATAAAAAATTTGAGCCGCTCTTACTTGTTCCGATTGCATTTGGTGCGATTCTGGCCAATTTGCCGACTGAGGGCATTGTTAATAAACCAGCCTCAATCGTGCGTAGCCCCGAGACGGGCGAAGTCGTCTATGTGGCCGCTGAGTCAGGACGAGTAGTCCATCTCAATGCAGTTGAAAAGATGATGCCTCTCACGGTAGGAGACTTGGATGCGACGACTTTACAATCACTCCTCGATGGCGATACGGTTGATGGATTCGGGACGGGGAGTCTTCTCTACGTCCTCCGTAGAGAAGTTCCTGTGGCGCCCAAGAAATTGTTTGAATTGAAGATCAATGAACACAGTTTCCATCTCACGGACGTCCTGATCTGGGCTCACGCCAGCGGGCGTGTCGTCGACAGCTCAGTTGAGAAAGGCGACCGAGTGGTTCAGGGGCAACCGATCGGTGAACTCCACAGCGAGCGTACGGGTGGCCTGTTCCATTACATACAGATGGGGATTCTTTTGGAGCTGTTTCCTCCGTTGATTTTCCTCGGAGTCGGTGCTCTGACCGACTTCGGCCCGCTTATCGCCAATCCACGTGTTTTGCTGCTTGGTGCGGCTGCACAGTTCGGTGTTTTCGGCACTTTCATTGGGGCGCAAATGCTTGGTTTCTCGACTGAGGCGTCTAGTGCGATCGGTATTATCGGTGGTGCCGATGGGCCGACTTCTATTTTCCTGGCTAATGCGCTCGCACCCGAGTTACTTGCGCCCATCGCAGTGGCCGCCTACAGTTACATGGCACTGGTTCCGGTAATCCAGCCGCCCATCATGCGAGGACTGACCTCCATGAAGGAGCGTAAGATTCGCATGAATCGCCTTCGTCCTGTGAGTCGACTGGAGAAGTTGGTTTTTGGCGTCATCGTGACAATTACCTGCATTTTGCTAGTGCCGCCAGCTTCACCTTTAATTGGTATGCTCATGTTCGGAAACTTCCTGCGTGAGTGTAAAGTTACCGAGCGTTTAAACAAAGCCGCACAGAATGAGTTGATTAACATCATTACTATTTTTCTAGGAACTAGTGTGGGGATCACCATGACGGGCGATCGCTTTCTCCGTACGGAAACCCTTGGCATCCTTGTTCTCGGGGTGCTAGCCTTTGGCATTGCAACCGCATCGGGTGTCTTGATGGCCAAGTTCATGAACCTATTTTGCAAAAATAAAATCAACCCACTCATCGGATCGGCCGGGGTCAGCGCGGTCCCGATGGCGGCTCGTGTCAGTCAAGTCGAAGGCCAGAAGGCTGACCCTGGAAATTTCCTCCTGATGCATGCAATGGGTACGAACGTGGCTGGTGTCATCGGCACCGCTTTGGTTGCCGGTTTCTTCCTCACCATGTTCGGCGGCGCACATTAATTTAAGCATTTAATAGAAAACAGAAAACGAGCCATGCCAACAGTAATGAGCTACCCAATTATCACCGCAGCTGAAGCGGCGGCACTTATTAACGACCGTGATATTATCGGCTTCAGTGGATTCACACCTGCCGGTGCCGCTAAGGACATCCCGACGGCTATCGCCGCACGCGCACGTGTCGAGCACGAGGCTGGCCGCGAGTTCAAGATCGGTGTTGTGACCGGTGCGTCCACCGGAGACAGCCTCGATGGGGAACTTGCACGGGCGAATGCCGTGCTCTTCCGCACGCCTTACCAAAGCTGCAGAGATCTCCGCTCTCAGATCAACAAAGGCGAGACCTGCTTTTTCGACATGCACCTTTCGATGCTGCCGCAGGCAGCGCGCTATGGCTTTCTCGGTAAAATCAAGTACGCGATCATCGAAGCCGCCTCTGTCAGTGAGGACGGAGAGATTGTGCTGACCACCAGCGTCGGCGCGACCAATACCTTTTGCCATGTCGCCGATAAGATACTGATCGAATTGAATGAGGCGCACCCAGCCGAGCTGAATGGCTTGCACGACATATACGAACCGCTCGATCCGCCGCACCGTCGCGAAATACCGGTCTACAGTTGCTCAGATCGCATCGGCAGTCCCGTGCTCAAGGTCGACCCTGTCAAGATCGCCGGTATTGTGAAAACGAATCGCCCTGATGAAGTCGGCGGTTTCAAGGAGACCGATGCGATTACTAAAAAAATCGGTGAGAACGTAGCCTCGTTCCTGGCTAACGAGCTCAAAGTTGGTCGCCTCCCGAAGGATTTTCTGCCTGTTCAATCAGGCGTGGGAAACATCGCTAACGCAGTGCTGGGTGCGCTCGGAGAGAATCCGAGTATTCCCCCCTTCGAGATGTATTCTGAGGTGATCCAGGACAGTGTCGTCGGTCTGATGAAGAGTGGTGATATCAAGTTCGCGAGCGCCACTTCCTTGACCCTCTCACCTCCGGTTTTAAAAGAGGTGTATGCGGATCTCGAATTCTTCAAAGAGCGTATATTGCTCCGTCCTCAGGAAATTTCGAACCACCCTGAAGTTATCCGCCGTCTCGGTATCATATCGATCAATACTGCGATCGAGGCTGACATATGGGGCAACATCAATTCGACGCATGTCATGGGTAACAACCTGATGAACGGGATCGGTGGCTCTGGCGATTTTACGCGTAATGCCTACATCTCGATTTTCACTTGCCCCTCGATTGCCAAGGGCGGCGCCATTTCGACGATCGTGCCGATGGTGGCCCACCTCGATCACAGCGAGCACAGCGTGCAGGTTCTCATCACCGACCAGGGTATCGCAGACCTGCGGGGCAAGGACCCCGCCGAACGCGCCCGCGAGGTCGTCGACAAGTGTGCACATCCTGATTACCGGAAACAGCTCCATTCCTATTTCGACGGGGTTAAAAGTGGGCACACGCCACAGACTCTCCGCACGGCTTTCGCCATGCACGAAGCCTTCATGGAGAAGAAAGATATGCGCGGGGTTGTCTGGTCCTCGGAACACAGCCAGTAAGACGATTGAATCATCATCATATTCTGTATCCTAGTCTTTATCCCTTTGTATGACGGAACAGATTATGATTGAGTCTACGCTTATGAATTGGAATGCAGAATGAGAGGACTCCCCGATACAGAGACCCTGGTTAGCGGTGTGCTTTCTGGTGACCGTGCGCACTTGGCACGTGCCATCACGCTTGTTGAGAGCCGGGCGGCTAAGCACCGCGCACCCGCGCGGGCCTTGATGCAGGCCATACTCCCCCTAGCGGGTAGGGCGCTCCGCGTCGGCTTGACCGGCGTGCCGGGAGCGGGCAAGAGCACCTTTATCGAAGCGCTGGGTATGATGCTTTGTTCCAAGGGCAAAAAAGTTGCCGTGCTGGCCGTCGATCCCAGCAGTTCGAGAACCGGAGGCAGCATACTTGGCGATAAAACGCGGATGGAGGATCTTTCGCGCGAGGAGAATGCCTTTATCCGGCCATCGCCCTCAGGCGATTCGTTGGGCGGCGTGGCCGCCCGAACTCGAGAGGCGCTGCTGCTTTGTGAGGCCGCGGGCTACAATGTCGTGCTGGTGGAAACGGTCGGTGTGGGGCAGAGCGAGACGGCCGTCCGTACAATGACTGATTTTTTCCTCCTCCTCCAAATTGCCGGTGCGGGTGACGAGCTACAAGGCATCAAGAAGGGCGTCATCGAGTTGGCCGATGCGATTGTGGTCAATAAAGCGGACGGCGATAATGAGCTCCGAGCCAGGCAGGCTCAGCTTGAATACTCGAAGGTTCTTCATTTTCTCCACCCATTCACTCCAGGATGGAAACCGAAGGCGCTGACCTGCTCGGCGCTCAATTCCGAGGGCATCGAAGAGGTCTGGCAACTGGTCGAAGAGTTTCGTGATCAGTTGACTGTAAGCGGTGTCTTCGAAACTCGCCGCAGCGAGCAGAACGTTGATTGGTTTCACTCACTTCTCAACTCTGCCGTGATGGATCGGTTCAAGGCCGAACAAGGCGACCGTATTCACAGCTTGGAGTCAGCCGTTAAAGACGGAGCGTTGTCCGTCTCGGTGGCCTTGGATCAGTTGTTGGAGAGATGAAGGACATAAACCGCAACAGTTGCCGGAACTCGTCCCGCACCTAAAGGAGCGGACATAGGTATGCGGCTTTCCCGCTAAGCGGGATGGCCGCCTAACCACTTGTTTAAATTGCACCCGAGATGGAACTGGATCACCCCGACGTGAACTCCCTTCACCTCGGTGTAGCGGATACAAAAAAGCGGCGACCTTCCGAAGAAAATCGCCGCTAAATGGCGGGATAGACGGGACTTGAACCCGCGGCCTCCTGCGTGACAGGCAGGCGCTCTAACCAACTGAGCTACTACCCCAAAAATTTGGGAAAGTTCGGACAGTAGAATCCAACAATATCATGTCAAGCGGTGTTTCCTAGATTTTGAAAAAATAATTCGCACGCGCCAAAATGAAGGTAAGCACCCGATAGACGACCCCTTATGCATCGTGTTCAGAACCCGGTAAAGTCAACGGATGCAATTCGGTGGCGAAACTTTGTTTTTAACTCTTTTGGCCTGCCATGAGCAAGCGAAGCGCGTCGAATGGTGGAGAAGGCGGGATTGGAGACATTTTTGCTTTGTCCAACGTAAAGCATGTCATTGCGCATTAATAAGATATAAACCCAAGTAAGCCCTTCGACAGGCTCAGGACATTCGACGCGCTTTAAGTCTTTGGGAAATTCCATAGCTCGTCTTAATTTTCAACTCTTTTGGCCTGCCATGAACAAGCGAAGCGCGTCGAATGGCGGAGAAGGAGGGATTGGAGACGTTTTTGCTTTGTCCAACGTAAAGCATGTCATTGCGCATTAATAAGATATAAACCCAAGTAAGCCCTTCGACAGGCTCAGGACATTCGACGCGCTTTAAGTCTTTGGGAAATTCCATAGCTCGTCTTAATTTTCGACTCTTTTGGCCTGCCATGAGCAAGCGAAGCGCGTCGAATGGCGGAGAAGGAGGGATTCGAACCCCCGGTACCCTTTCGGGTACAACTGATTTCGAGTCAGTCACATTCGGCCACTCTGCCACTTCTCCTGAAAAGCTAGGGAAGAAAGTGAGGACTTTGAGCTTTGGCAAGCCTCGACTTTTATGGCCGGATGATACGGGTGTAATCAGATTTGTTGTCAGAAACAGAACACGGGGATATGTAGCGACGCGACGCTAGTCGTGTCGACGTAGGGACAGCCAAGGCACTGGCACATCGACCTCGCTGGCGCGAGTTCGCTACAAAAG
>DLQD01000037.1:22254-23638 GCA_002480015.1 Opitutia bacterium UBA7441 | reverse complement strand
ATGTACTCGATCGTTTTGCCGCTTGCGAAGGGATAGAGTAAGTGATTCCCGAAATGAGCACTGTGTTTAAAGCGGCGTGCCTCATCTGCCGGCATAGGCTCGGCTTTCCTGTTCGCTCCGGGAAATTCTCGCCACGCTGTCTCACCATCGTAGCCGAGTACCCATTCCCGCTGATTGTCACGCATAGACACCTTAATGAGGTCCGGCTTCTTCTGAAAGGCGTTCAGTTCAAACTCCCCCTCTTTCAGGAGTAGGTTCCCGGAAACCTTGAGACTGGAAATTTTCTCCCAGTCTTCGGGCCCGCCGAGCCCTTCGATGTAGTAACGCGTCAGGATTTTGGCCAAACGCCCTCTGCCGAGATCGGGCATGGATGTCTGACGCAGGATAACATTGATCTGGTCAGCGGGCATTTCCAAGCGGACGCTTGCGCTTTCCTCCGAATCCGTGCCGAATAACGCCGCATTCAGTCCGAGAATACCAGATAGGTATAAAATGTACCATTTATAAATCATCGTAGTCGTTTTGTTAACACGGGTTGGTCTGTCTGGAGCAAGGTTTGTTCCCAGGCGGACGCTTTCCACGGTGCAAGTTTCTTTAAGCGACGAAAAAAGTGGACTTGGCCATGGGATGCAGGCAGTCATCAAACCTGACATATGGCCGTGTTCAACTACAAAGCACGCGACGATCAAGGCAGAATCGTCAGCGGCTCGATCGAGGCAGCGGAGCGCCGCCTTGCCATGCAGCGCTTGCAGGCGCAGGGGCTGACTCCCCTGACACTTAAAGAGGGCCTATCCAGCACACTTTCGGCCCTGGCCAGACTGAGCGAGCGGGCGAGGGCCTTCCGTAGTCCGCGCAGCAACAAGGGAGCGACGGAAGCCAATGTCCGATCGCGAGGCGCCAAGCGTGAAGGCGTCGGCCTGACCGTCCTGAAGCGGCTCATGGAGCTGCACAGCTCAGGCCTCCCGGTAGGTGACTCCATTCGCATTCTGAGCCAGCGCCTGAGCGACAAAGAACAACGGGGCATCGTGCAGACGCTCTGGCGGGATCTAAGCGAAGGCTCCACACTCGCCAGTGCGATGTCGCGCCAACCGCGCTATTTCCCAGGTTCGATCAGCTATGTCATCGAAGCAGGCGAAGCCACCGGTAACCTCGCACCCATCCTGCGCAAAGTCATCGATTACCTAGAGGAGAAGGAGGCGATCCGTAAAAAGATGATTGCGAGCATGATCTACCCGGCCTTCATCTGCACGGTGGCGATTGGCGTGGTGGTTTTATTTATGACGGTGCTGCTCCCTCAAATTCAAGGCATGCTCGACCGTCTCGGAGGCGAAATGACCTGGAGCGCCCGTATCCTGATCGACGGTTCCTCGCTCATCGCGAAACT
>DLQD01000037.1:0-22127 GCA_002480015.1 Opitutia bacterium UBA7441 | reverse complement strand
TTCAAGTCGGTAATTTGATCAGCACGCTCCTAGAGAGCGGCATCAATACCACGGAAACACTGCGCCTGACTGAACGCACCGTGAAGAACACCGAACTGAGAGAGCGCTTCAATACAGCGCGTGGCCAGGTCAACGAGGGACTCTCTATTGCTCAGGCCTTTCAGCGTAATCACTTTATGCCTGATCTCGCAGTAGATATACTTACCGTCGGCGAGAACACGGGCAATCTCGCGCACAGTATGAACGAGATCACCAAGGGCTTCCGCAATGAGTTGACCGACCGGTTGACCCGTCTGACTGCGCTCGTTTCGACCGGTGCGCTGATCTGCGCCTTTGTTTTAGTCGCTCTGATCGCTGTGGGCATCGTGACCAGCGTCTTCCAAGTCAGCCGCACACTCTCCTAGGTTGGCCACTAGGCCTGGACCGGCAGTCTAAAAGACATGGTCGTGCCCTCCCCGACCCGACTCTCGGCCCAGACAGTTCCACCATGGAGCTGAACGATGTGCTTTACAATGCTCAAGCCGAGTCCGGTGCCGCCCGTTTCACGCGAGCGCCCTTTGTCCACTCGGTAGAAACGCTCGAAAAGATGCGGCAGATCCTTCTCCGGTATCCCAGGTCCGTCGTCGATGACAGAGCAACGCACCATCCCCGAGCCTGGCTCCAGAACGGCTACGAGGCGGAGCTCCGTAAAGTCCGGCGCATAGCGGAAGACATTCTCGATAAAATTATCCAAGACTTGGTGTATGCGGTAGCGATCGAATAAGACCGTTCCGATTCCCTCATCCACTTCTACGACAAGCGTTTGTGTCGCAGAGTCCAGTCGTGGACGGTAGTTTTCGGCAACTTCATCGAGGAGTGGAGCGATGGGTTGTCCAATGGGTTCGATCTGATCAGGCCGCGATTCCAAGCGGGAGAGCGTCAGTAAGTCTTCCACCAATACATGGAGACGCTCTGCATTATTGAGAATTTTCTCCGTAAAACGGAGACGCGCCCTCGGATCAAGCGTCGCCTCGTCATCAATCAGGGTTTCCGCAAAGCCTTTGATAATTGTAAGTGGCGTGCGCAACTCGTGCGAAACATTGGCCACGAATTCGCGGCGCATGACCTCCAATCCCTTCAACTGGGTAATATCGTGTAAGACCAGAAGCGTGGACGTGGCGCCTTTCGTCCCGACCGCCTTCACTTTCGCACAGGACGCTTCAAACCAGAATGTTCCACTATCGTGCTCGATCCGGATCTGACTAGCCTCCGTCCGTTCCGCCTTCGTGGCGGCCTCCAACAACTCTAAGAGAGTCAACGAACGTAGGACGCCTTCGAGACGCAGCCCCTTGATGGCACGGCCATCGCGAAACAGTGTCTCGGCGGCGCGATTCGCATACTCTATGACGCGATCTTCACTGAAAACGATCACGACTTCCTGAACCGCACCCAGCATCGCCTCCACTTGACTCGAATAGCCCTCCGTCTGCGCCGAGGCTGCTTTGTGCGCATCCATCAACGCGTTGAGGGAATTAACCAGCCCGAAGGCTCCAATCTTTTGTAAAGTCTCCGCCGAATCCTCCGGCAGCAGACGACGCTCCGAACGAACCGCCGCATCCATCTCGCGCAGCAAGCGACGCAGGCGCATAATGTGACGGAGCAGTGCGACTGAAACCGCGAAAAGTAGAATAGAGAGTAACCAGAGCATTAAATATCGACCGCACGGTAGCCTACTCCGCGCACAGTCTCAATCAAATGTGCATAAGGTCCCAACTTTTCCCTGACTCGGCGCACGTGGGTGTCCACCGTGCGCGTTTCAATATCAGTGTCGTAGTGCCAGACGTTGACTAATAAATGCTCGCGGGATTGCACACGCCCTTTCCGCTCCATCAGGAGTTTGAGCAATCGGAACTCCGTCGCGGTGAGAACGACCGACTCATTATCCACCGTCAATTGGTGCAGGTCTTCATCAATTATCACACCCGCGATCTGGATGCGCGTCTGCACAGAAGTCACTAGCGAGGCACTCGACCGGTTCAGCATATTGCCAATTCTTAGCATTAACTCCTTGGCATTAAACGGCTTAGATATATAGTCATCGGCCCCGGTTTCCAAACCCTTGACACGATCATCCGCTTCGCCACGGGCGCTAAGAAAGATAATGGGGACATGCTTCATCGATGGATCAGAACGGACGATACGGCAAAGTTGTAATCCATTCAATTCCGGCATCATAATGTCCAAGACCATCAGATCCGGCTCAAATTCCCTCACTTTGGCGACGAACTCAAGTGGATCATTCAAGACCTGGACGCGGTAGCCTTCTTGCTCGAGTTTATATTCGAGCAACTCAGTGACGTCTGGTTCGTCATCCAAAACTAAAATGCGGTGCACTTTCTGAACGCTCATTGTGGTATGATGGTGGGTAATTTGTCGTCAACTGACAACATAAGTGTAAGCTTTTAATAACAGCGGCTGATCGCTATCTCGCCCCAGCCCAATGTCCAAGCGATACGCGTCAATGCTTAAAGAAAGCAGTGCGGGCTCGACTGCAGGATTTAACCTAGGAGGCACACGGATGTTTCAAGAATTAAACAAATGCCCCATACTTATCGCGCCTTGAGTCCGAGCCTCGCCTCCAAGTGAACCATTAAGATGCTAATGTCGGCCGGATTCACTCCGCTGATACGACTCGCCTGCCCCAGGGTACGAGGCATGATTGCGATCAGCTTCTGCGCGCTCTCGCTGCGCAGACCTTTAACTGCTGAGAAATCAAAGCCCTCCGGCAATTTAATCTTGTCGATATGCTTCAGCTTTTCGATCTGCTTCTGCTCACGCTCCAAATATCCCTTGAAAACGACCCGATAGTGCACCTCATCACGAACCTCCTTCGACTCAGCTTGAAGCGCGTCCGGAAAATCGGCTTGCGAGTGTGAACGGCGTAGATGGAGCGCATAGCTCTCCCCTTCCCTGCGCTCATTCTCGAGACGATCCGTCCACTCAAGCACCTTCGAAGCCTTCTCCTTTATTCTTGTAACACGCTCATTACCAACAAGTTGAAGCCTTTCTATCGCGTCCATGAGTCGCAATTCCGCACTTGGATGATTGAAGAGCAAGCGGTGTTCCGCCCGACTGGAAAACATGCGGTATGGCTCCTTCGTTCCCTTCGTAACCAAGTCATCAATCAAGACACCCAGATACGCTTCATGCCGCTTCAAGACCAGCGGCTCCCCTCCCCTCAGCTTCTGTACTGCATTGACTCCCGCAATCAACCCCTGCCCGGCCGCTTCCTCATATCCCGAGGTGCCGTTGATCTGACCAGCGAAAAAAAGGTTCTCGACCTTTTTCGATTCGAGTGTGGGAAACAACTGCGTAGGCGGCGCGAAATCATACTCCACCGCGTAGGCTGGGCGCAGCATGTGGACGTTCTTCAGACCATCAATGCTGCGCAACATATCCAGCTGCACCTCAAAGGGCAGACTAGTCGAAAGGCCATTGATATACCATTCATTCGTGTTCCGCCCCTCCGGCTCCAGAAAGAGCATGTGCCGCTCCTTATCCGCGAAGCGAACGAACTTATCCTCGATACTCGGGCAGTAACGCGGCCCCGTGCCTTCGATCTGCCCGGAATACATCGGGGACTGGTGTAAGTTGTCCGTGACCACCTGGCGCGTCTCCGCGCCTGTGTAAGTCATCCAACAAGACACTTGATCCCGACCAGGTAGCCAACCCAATTTCCGCTGACCCGAATGATCTACGTGGAACAATGCGTGGTTTGATTCTGACGACTCTTGGCCTGAATGTTCCACGTGGAACACATTCTCAATGCCCCTGGTATCGTAGAAAGCAAAGAGTGTGGGCTCAGGATCGCCCTTTTGTTCCTCCAGAAGCTCAAAATCGATACTACTGCCGAGGATTCGTGCGGGCGTGCCGGTTTTCAGTCGCTCCAACTCGATTCCTGCTTCAAGAAAGGACCCCGAGAGTCCTTCGGCGGAAAAATCTCCCATGCGCCCGCCTTTATTCTGATTCTTACCGACGTGCATGAGTCCGCGGAGAAAGGTTCCCGTCGTCACAATCACGGTCTTCGCGTAGAATTCGACATCGAGATTGGTGCGCACGCCGACCACGCGGTCGCCCTCATAAATAAGCCCCTGGACCATCGCTTGAAAGAGGTCGAGCCTAGCCTGGAGCTCAAGGACATGCTTCATCCGGAATTGATAGGCCTTCTTATCGCATTGTGCTCGCGGTGCCTGCACTGCGGGCCCCTTTGAGGCGTTGAGCAGGCGGAACTGGATTGCGGTGGTGTCTGTATTAATGGCCATTTCGCCACCCAAGGCGTCAATCTCGCGAACCATGTGCCCCTTAGCCTGACCGCCAATGGCAGGATTACAGCTCATTTGGGCAACCGTATCCAAGTTGCCGGTCAACATGAGGGTATCCGCGCCGAGGCGCGACGCGGCGAGGGCGGCTTCGCAACCGGCGTGTCCCGCACCACAGACGATTACGTCATACGGCTGGTGTTTACCAAATTTTAATCCGCCACTCATTTTCCGATACAAAATTGCTTAAATAAACTGTCTAGCATGCGCTCATTATCAACTCGGCCAACGACTTGTCCGATATGCTCGACCGCATCGCGCAGATCTGCGGCAATCAGCTCTGAAAGCTCGCCGTCCTTCAACTTGGAAGACGCTAGTTCCAAAGCATCCACCGCTTTACCCAGCGAAGCGGCGTGCCGGGCATTAACGACAACTCCATCGTTTTGCGGTTGCGACAAACTAGCGTCAATCGACTGGAGCCAGGCATCGCGTAGTTCCGCCAAGCCCTTGCGCTGGAGGAGGGACATCGGCACGTGTCGTAAATCCGGCAGGAAATCTGCGTGCGATTGAGCTGCGGGCAGGTCTGTTTTATTCTCGATAATGATGGTATTGATCGGCGTCATCCGGCTCAATAAGGAACTGGGCAGGGTGGGGGAGGGCGTCGCCGCATCCAGCACCAGTAAGAAAAAATCTGCCGTCTCGGCTTGCTCAATCGTGTGTTCGATACCGATCTTCTCAATCGCATCACCTGCCTCGTGCAGGCCTGCCGTATCCAAAATTTCGATACGCCATGGACCTACCATCATAAATGCCGAAATGTAATCACGCGTAGTGCCTGGAATATCACTGACTATCGACCTATCCGCCCCAGTCAGCGCATTAATCAGACTACTTTTACCAACGTTGGGCTCACCGATGATCAGCGTTTTGATACCCTCATGGAGCAGGGCGGAGTAGCGCTGTGTTTCGATCAGATCCTGCATCTCGGAGATGAGCTGCCTGAGCTCGGAGGCGGGCCCGGCTTGATCTTCGCCCGGCAGGTCCTCTTCTGGGAAATCGATGTAGGCCTCTAGATGCGCCATCACACTGAGCAGCCGCTCAGTGAGCTCGCTCATTTTACGACCGACTGAGCCATGCAGCTGACGCTGCGCCACTTGCAAGCTTCGATCGGAGCGCGCGCGAATGAGATCAGAAACGGCCTCAGCCTGGCTCAAATCCATACGCCCATTGAGGAAGGCGGTGCGGGTGAACTCCCCAGGCTCGGCAGCGCGACAACCGCGTGCCATAAGATCTGCGAGGATTTTCTGCACAATAAGCGGGTTGCCATGTGGCGCGACCTCCAACATAGATTCGCCCGTAAAAGATTGGCCTTCAGTAAAATACGTAATTAAGCACTCATCCAATAGATCCCCTTTGATATCGAGATACTTCGCAAAGTGGGCAAAGCGTTTGCGTAAGGGCTGGCTGCGACCGGAGATCGCTTGCCCCAAATCGGCACAGTCGGGCCCACTCAGACGAATCAACGCAATGGCGGATTCGCCCGCAGGCGTGGAGAGAGCTACGATAGTGTCAGCGGCAGGCATGGAACCCGCTAAATTCACCGAATTGGCCTTGGCGTCAAGTGAGTACGACGGAGCGCGATGCGCCACGCCTGTATCGGCATGTCACCTCTGGACCGACGGGCCCAACTCGTTACGCCCCTACGATGCCGAAGGCGTCAAGCCGCTGAGCACCGATTTGGTAAAGCGATTTAACTTGGCTTTGACAAATGCCTCCACCTCGGGGGCATTATCTTCAATAAGTGGAGTCAGATCCATTGCGAACCAGAGTTGATCGACCACATCCACAGAGTGGGAGTCATAGAAAGTCGCATTCGCGCGGCGTCGCCCGAGGACGGCCTTGCCATAGTCCTTGCCCCCCGCTATTTGTGACACAAAGCAGGCGTTGAGTCTTCCAGCGAGTTCAGGATGTCCGCTCACATCGAGCGCCACCTTGTCCTCGGGCTCGAGCCAATCGAGATCCCGCCAGACTTCACAACCGTAGACTTGCTTCGGGCGGGAGTAGGGCGGCACACGGCGCAGCGCCTCTATGACGGCGTGGAAGACGGCAACATGGCTAGCGTGCTTGTCCGCGGGGTTGTGGGTGTAGAGCACTTCGGGCTGCGTCATAAGTAGAAGCTGCTCCAGCGCATCGACTAGTTCACCGCGTGATACGGGGTCTTTAATCGCAGCACTGGGCAAACCAAGCTGCGCCATGTAGCTGTAGTGGCCAATCCTAGCTGCGTGGCGCTGCTCCTCGGCGCGGATCGCTTGCATTTCGTTGTCTGTCTTATCCGCGAAGGCGCCACTGCGGGCACTACCAGCACCGTCGGTGCAGGTGATCCCACTAAACCAAGCTCCGTCTTGCTGGTAGCAGCTGGCGATGCCGTGAAAGGCCATAAACTCGAGGTCATCCTGATGGGCTCCGATGCCAAGATGAGAGGTGCGGGCCTGCGCTTCGGCGGGGCTGACTTCGTCGGGAATATAAAGGTCGAACATCAGTGCACGGTAGCGCGGGCGCGTCCTGTGCCGCAAGAAAGTTTGCTCTTCACCACCGGTAAAACCATCCTGAGTAATACAGGGTGCTGCGCTACCTTGACTTTAGTTGAGTCGAGGCAAAGCATCACCTAATGGCACATTTTACGATTGGACAGCGCTGGATCAGCGAAACAGAGCCAGAGCTCGGACTCGGCATCCTAGAATCCGTCTCCCGGCATCAAATCCGACTACTCTTCCCCGCCTCCTGCGAAGCGAGGCTCTATGCCCCGGCCAATGCGCCGATCAAGCGCGTAGAGTTTAGAGCGGGCGACACCATCCACTCGCAAAAGGGCGATGTCGTTGTGATCGAAGAAGTCACAGTGGAGGAGGGAATCATCACTTACATTGGCGGCGGAATCGAGATCCTGGAGATGGATCTGGCCGACACGATCAGTTTCAGCAAACCAGAAGACAGGCTCATCGGCGGGCAGATCGATCAATCATCCGCCTTTAATCTCCGCTACGAAGCTATTGGGCGGCAGGCGCAGGCCAAGCAATCTGACGTGGCGGGCTTCGTCGGCGGGCGCATCGATCTGATCCCGCACCAGCTCTACATCGCCTCAGAGGTCTCGAACCGCTACATGCCACGCGTCCTGCTGGCCGACGAAGTGGGGCTTGGTAAGACGATCGAGGCCTGCCTCATCCTGCATCGACTCCACCTCACGGGGCGCGCCGAGCGTATCCTCATTATTCTCCCAGAATCGCTGGTGCATCAGTGGTTTATCGAGCTTCTGCGGCGCTTCAACCTCTGGTTCACACTGATCGATGCAGAACATTGCGCATCCGTCACCGCGATCGATGCGGAAGCCAACCCCTTCAACGAGGAGCAGTTGGTTATCTGCAGCATCAAGACTCTACTGGAAAGCCCCCGCTGGGCGGCCTGTGCGTTCGCCACAAAATGGGATATGCTCGTGGTCGACGAAGCGCACCATTTGGAATGGACCCCCGAAGCGACCAGCCCGGAGTATCAGCTGGTCGAAGGACTCACTCAAAAAAGTCATGGCCTGCTGCTGCTCACCGCCACTCCCGAACAGTTGGGCGCGGAGGGGCATTTCGCCCGCTTGCGCCTGCTGGACCCCGAGCGCTATCCGGATCTGGATAAATTCCGCGAAGAACAGTCGGGCTACTCTGAGGTGGCGGCTGTGGCTAATAAGCTTGTCGCCCGTGAGAAATTGACCGCAAAAGATACGAAATACCTGCGCGGCGTCTTCGCAGAGTTCAGCGACGACGTATTCAAAGCCCGGATGAAAGATCAGGCCGCCATCCTGGAAGAGCTGGTGGATCGCCATGGCACAGGGCGTGTCATTTTCCGCAACTCGCGCGATTCCCTGACTGGCTTCCCGAAACGTCAGGGGCTCCCCTGCGAATTGAAGCCGCGCGCCAAACTGTCGAAGGCAGATCTCGATGCCCGTTTACTTCGAGAGTTCGACCTCGAAGCTCTGACCTCAACAGAGAATCCGGAGCCCTACGACTTCCGGCATGGGCCACGTATTCTCTGGCTGGCTGAACTTTTGCAAAAGCTCGGCGAGGACGAAAAATTGCTCCTCATCTGCCGCAGCCGCGAGAAAGTGCAGGCCATATATGACGCACTGCTTGAAGAGATCAACGTCAAGGCTGCGCTCTTTCACGAAGATCTCACGCTGCTGCAGCGCGACCGCAACGCCGCCTGGTTCGCTGAAGCCGACGGCGCCAAAATACTGCTCTGCTCGGAAATCGGGAGCGAGGGGCGCAACTTTCAGTTCGCCCACCACCTAGTGCTCTTTGACCTGCCGCTCAATCCTGAGCTACTGGAGCAGCGGATCGGTCGGCTCGACCGCATCGGACAGACGGAAACCATCCAGATCCACATGCCCTACCTGCAGCACAGTTGGACGGAACTCCTCATGCGTTGGCACCATGAAGGGCTCACGGGAGTGGAGCATTCCCTAAAAGGCGGTTATGCATACCTCGACAAGTTCGGCGAATGGATCCGCTCGCTAGGTCCACGCTACCATATCGCGGATGCTAAAACGCTGGCCGAAGCTGAGCAGCTGATCGAAGCGAGCAAGACCTTCCGCAGCGACCTCGAAAGCAAGCTAAGCCAAGGACAGGATCGGCTCATCGCACTGAACTCCTTTCGTGAAGAAGCCTCAGCCGAGCTCGTCAGCCACATACGCAGCCTTGATGCCGACCGCACCCTCGACCAGTTCATGAACCGGATCTTCGACCACTTCGGCGTGACGGTCGAAGACATCGACTCGCGCACCTTCCACCTCGAACCGGGGCAACTCTTCACCGACTCTTTTCCCGGATTGCCAGAGGAGGGCATGACCGTGACCTGCGATCGCAGCCGGGCGCTCGGGCGTGAAGACATCGGCTTCCTCACGTGGGATCACCCCATGGTGCGCGGCGCGATCGACCTCACCCTCAGCTCGGAAAAGGGCAACAGCTCCATCGTCGTCTGGAAGGACCCCAGCGTGGAGGCACCCGCTATTTTGATCGAAGCCATCTACGTGCTCGAAAGTGTGGCGCCGCCCCGACTCCACGTGGATCGCTTCCTTCCGCCCACACCCATACGCGTGCTTGTCGACCTGAACGGCGAAGACCGCAGTGACGAGTTCGCCCACGACTTCATCAACAAATACTGTGGCGACGAAGAGGCCTTCCGCCTTAAACAAGATCCCGCACTGCTGCAGGCGCTCGTGCCCGAGATGCTGCGCGCCGCCAAGGGGCACGCGCGTGCACGAAAGTCCGAACGCTTACAGGCGGCCATGACCGAAGCCCACGAGCGACTCGATGGCGAGGCCACTCGACTGAAGGAATTGCGAAAAGTGAACCCCAACGTGCGCGTAGAAGAGATCAAAATCGCCGAAAATGTCATCGCCGACGTCACACGGCACATCGCTAAGGCCCACCTGCGTTTGGATGCGGTGCGCCTGATTTTGGGCGAGCCAGGTTAGAACTACGATCCTAGCGCGATCAGATCGCACCGAGAAAAAGGGCGGCTAACATAACCATAATCTATGCGAATCAATAACAACACTTAAACTAGTATCAAAGCGTGGTTTGGTCTTTAAAAGAGCTCTTTTTGCGGTGCCGGAGGTGTCGGCTCAGCAGCCGCCTCTTCATCTTCATCATGAAGATGGCGGGGGGCGCGTTTTACTTTTTCACTTAGACTGGTCTCGCACTCGGCCACAATGCTGTCACATATGCCGCGCACATGCATGCGCAGCCACTTGGAGGTCGTGCTTTTCTCCGTGTAGTCAGCAGGCCCGTAGGCGTGAATGCGGCCCGCGTGGAGGAGGGCGTCGTTCTGGGCGAACTCGGCCTCGCTCTCGGGATTGAAGACGGCGTAGGCTTTGCCGCCGTTGCTTTTAACCACGGAAAAGACCGGCACATCACTCGGCCCGTCGGCCGTGTAGATCATCCGATCCATCGGGATGCGGCGGTCGACCCGATCCATCGACGCATTGACGTCGATCTGCGGGTTCTTGTTACTGCCCTTGTTGATTTCGAAGATGTAGCGAGTCTTGATTGTGTTATCGACGATTGTCCCGATCTGGCTGATCTCAAACTCCATCTGGAGAGGCAGCTCGTCTTGGCTGGAATAATTTGGGGGTAGGGGGGCCTCGATGAATTCGCAGCCGAAGATGCCATCCACATAGGGGGCAATCATACTACCCTTAATCATCTCCGCCAGACCCGTGCTAATGATGTAATGCTCCAGCTTGATGTTGTGCTTCACATACTCGGGGCGCGAATCGGCTACCGCCTGGAGCCGCGTGAAAAGATGCGGCAAACCCGGGTAGAAACGCAGATCCTTGCCCAGTTCGCGGAGGCGGGCATTGGTCAACCCCTTGAGGCAACCGTTTTTCACATAGCTGATCAAATGGTTGAGGTAGATCGTATCGTGGGAGACGCGCGTCCCGCGCTGCGCATAGATGCCGGGAAGCGCATTGACCTCTTTCCAAAAATGCTCCTCGTCGATCCCAAAGGCCTTAAAGATCGGTGCCTGCATATAGCCGGGAATGAGCGTCTTATCGAAATCCCAGATACAGGCGACGATGTTTTGGCGATGAAGGTTCTTTTTCGTCATTGCAGGTAGAACTCGACTGTTGTGAGCTATGCCATTCACTGCAACGCATAATTAAAGACCGATGCACAAGATACCCAACATAGCACCTTTCCGCGAAAAGCTCAACGAACTCAACGAGCAGATGGCCGACCCTGATTTTTATTCCGACCAGCGCCGCGCCGCCGAAGTCTCCCGAGAGCAGATGCGCCTCAGTACACTTGTCGAAAAATTCGAGGCTTACCATAGCACGGTTCAGCAGCTCGAAGAAAACGAGGCCATGGCCGAAGACGAATCCATGGAAGCCGAACTCCGGGAAATGGCCGCCGATGAACTGGAGCCACTCGCTGCCAAGCGTGATCAGCTAGCCAACGATGTGCTCCGCTTCATGATCCCGCCCGATGCCACCGACAGCCGGAACTCCGTCATGGAAATCCGTGGGGGCGCCGGCGGCGATGAGGCCAACATCTTCGCCGGCGATCTGTTCCGCATGTATAGCCGCTACGCGGAAACACGTGGTTGGCGGGTCGAAGTCATGAGCTCCAGCCCGGCCGACGTGGGTGGGTTTAAGGAGATTATTTTTCAAATGTCCGGAGAGGACGCCTACAAGTATCTTAAATTTGAGAGTGGCGTGCACCGCGTGCAGCGCGTGCCCGCGACCGAAACCCAAGGGCGCATCCACACCTCCACTGCGACCGTCGCCGTACTCCCCGAAGCCGAAGAAGTCGATATCGAGATCAACCCGAACGACCTTGAAATCTCTACTATGCGTGCCAGCGGGGCAGGGGGGCAACACGTCAACACGACCGACTCCGCTGTCATGATGGTGCACAAGCCGACTGGTGTCACCGTCTACTGCGCCGACGAACGCTCTCAAATCAAAAACCGGGCCAAGGCGCTCACCGTCATGCGCTCCCGCCTGCTCAAGGCGAAGGAAGATGAGGAGCACGCCAAATACGCCGCCGAGCGTAAAGGCCAAATCGGCACGGGCGACCGCTCCGAACGCATCCGGACCTACAACTATCCACAGGGCCGCCTGACCGACCACCGCATCGGGCTCAGCCTCTCCCTGCCCACAGTGGTCGACGGTGACCTCGACGACCTCATCAACGCCCTGCAAAACTTCGACTACGAAGCCCGCATCGAGAATTTACTGAAGAAGCAGAAGGCTTGACAAACCCCGTGCATTCGTGCAATCGTGCAAAATGAATGTAACTATCAAAATAGACGACGCACTTTGCAAAGAAGCGAGGCATCGTGCTGTCGATGCGGATCTCTCGCTTTCGGGATGGGTCGCTAAGGTGTTGGCGAAGGAATTGTCTGAAGCCGATAAGAGGGGGCAAACTCTAGTCGAGGCGATTGGCATGGACGACGAAAGGGATCTGATGGAATTTATCCCTGACCGCAAAATGGATCTCGACCGCCCAATTGAATTTCCCTGATGTCATTTTTACTGGATACCAACGTAATTTCGGAGGTTCGGCGGCGCTCAGCAGCGCCACAAGTCGTTGAATGGCAAAAGTCCAACCCGGTCTCGGCCTACACGGTGAGCGTCGTTAGTTTAATGGAGATTAGGAATGGGGCCGAAAGAGTTCGCACAAAGGATATCGCGTTCGCCGAGAAATTAGAAAATTGGTATACCAATCGCCTCCTTCCGACCTACCATGGACGGATTCTGCCAGTCACTCTTCGAATTTGCGAGGTAAGAGCGACCTTTCCACAAAACCGAATGCTTCCCCCGTTGGATGCGATTTTAGCCGCCACTGCCAAATATCACCGACTCACGATCGCCACCCGTAACACCAAAGACTTTGAAGGACTGGGTATCGAACTGGTCAATCCTTGGGAGTTCGCTCTCTAGCGCACCATGCTGACCGTCCGAGAAATCAAAGCGCGCACCGAGACCTTTTTTACCCAGAAAGGGGTGCCGAACCCGAAGCTCGATACAGACATCCTCATCGCGCACTCGCTCGGGCTGAAGCGCCTCGATCTCTATCTGGACTTGGATCGTCCACTCACGGAGGCCCAGCTCGACGCCCTGCGCCCTCTGGTCAAACGCCGCGCCGCCCGCGAGCCGCTGCAATACATCATCGGCACGACGGAGTTCTATGGGCTCACGCTTAAAGTCGACGCCCGCGCTCTCATCCCGCGTCATGAGACGGAGGAGCTGGTCGACCACACCATCGGGCGGCTGGCTGAAGCGCCGAAGCGTATCCTCGATCTGGGCACCGGCAGTGGGGCGCTGGCCCTGGCTCTGGCCTTCAAATACGGGGACGCTGAAGTCACCGCCGTGGATCAAAGCGCGGAAGCCCTCGCTCTGGCCGCCGAAAACGCGGAGGCGCTTGGCTTGAGGGGGCGGATATCCTTCCTCGAAGGCAGTTGGTTCGACCCACTGCCCGTAGGCGTGCGTTTCGACCTCATCGTCAGCAACCCCCCCTACCTGACTGAAGGTGAGATGCAGACCGCCGAGCCCGAAGTGGTCGGCCACGAACCGCACAGCGCCCTCGTCTCCGGCAACGAGGGGATGGATGACCTGCGGATCCTCCTGGAACAGGCCAAAACCTACCTCGTCGAGGGCGGGCTCCTCGCCATGGAAACGGGCATCGCTCAGTACGACGCGCTCAAGGAACTGGCCGCTGCCAACGGCCTGACTGGCGAAAGCCTCGAAGACCTGAGCGAGCGGCCCCGGTTCTTTTTCGCTTCGTAAATCCCGTAGCGAACTTGCGAGAGCAAGGTCGAGGATCGACGGGGCAACCACGTCCCGGGTCGACGCGACTGTCGTCGCATCGCTACGCCCGCGAAGCGTCCTTTTCGCGCGGCAGATTCACCTCCGTCCATTCCAAGAATTGTGACGCCGCCGCGTAGGCGGTCTGCACAGGTTGGCCACCGGCTTGGCGGACTTGATCTTCCTCAAAGGTCTCGAATACCCGCACCAGTACCTGCACCGGAGCGTCTTTTAAATAATCCAAGGCCACCTGCGCATCGCGTGTGCGCCGCATCGAGCAAAAGACAACCTTCGCCTCCCTGCAGTGGGCCCGATCCAAAGTGCGCAGGTCAGAGCCGTCACCTTGCACGCAGGGTATGCCCTGCGTGATCAGCTGCCGGATGACACCGGCGTCCTCGTCGACTACCACCATCGCTACCCCGCGCTCCTTGAGTGAGCGCACCGTGCGGGGTCCAGCCCGGCCGTAGCCGAGTAAGACAGCATGATCCTTCATCGCCGCACAGGCCGACTCACCCTTACGGTAGCGCGGGTGCCACTTCACCAAGCGCAATGCCACACTCTCGCGAGAAAGCAGGGGCGTCAACGCCATCGTGCTCACCGTAATCAGAGCGATCATAGAAAACAACTCGGGTGTGATCTGCCCCGAAGCCACGCCCGTCAGTGCCAGCAGCAGCGAAAACTCGCTGGTCTGCGAAAGCAGCAGCCCGGTCTCCACCGCCGCACGACTCGAATAGCCCACCACCTCCGCAACAATCGCCACCAATAAAACCGTGACCACGATCAGCACCGCGATGAAGATCAGACTGTGCCCGACCATCCCCCAATCCGGCATGGTCAAAAAGATGCCCGCGCTGATAAAAAACAAAGCAAGGAAAAAGCCGGACAGAGAGCCAAGCATTCCGCGAACCAAGCCATTCATCGGGAAAGCCGATATGGCAAACCCGCCGACAAAGGCACCCACTAGAAACGGTAATTCCAGCAAGTAGGCCATCGACGAAAACGCAAAGAGGATGGCCAGCGCACCCAGCATGAGCTCCTCGTCATCAAGCTTCAGCCGTTTGACTACAAAGGGCACCATCCAGCGGTGGAAGGCCACCGCCAAGAACCCCAGCGCGATCGCGTTAGCCACAGCGTTACAGATCGCGAGCCAACCTTCAGGCGACTTCAGCAGCGCCACCATGATGATCACAATAAAGATATCTTGTAGCAACAACACACCAAGCACGAGCCGCCCGTAAGGCTCAAACATCTGTCGCCGTTGTTGTAAATGCCGCACCACCACGAGGGTGGAGCTCGCCGATAGCGCACAGCCAAGATAGAGCGCAGTCGTCCAGCCGTAGCCGAGGAAGACTGCCGTCAGCACACCACACATCCCAAGCGTGAAAAATTGCGACACCGCGAGGATCGTGACCGCGCGGCTGCGCCCGCGCATCCGTCGCGGACTGAGCTCAACACCCGCCGTAAAGACGAGCACTGCCAGCCCGATCTCGATCATTTCACTGATCAACTCGGCCGGAATCTCAACCGCCTGATAGCCGGCCAAGGCGTTCAACCCCGCACCCGAAAGAAGCAGCAACGGAATCGCAGGTAATCGAAAAAACTTGGATAGCCCAAAAGCGATCGCGGCCGCGAGCAGTAGTATAGCCAGAGCCGTCATAGCGGATTGACCTCCTCCTCGCCGTCGGACTGGTGCAGCGCGTCGAAGAGCGCGAGTTGCGCGCGCACTGCATCGACCGCCGGCATAAACATATAGGCGGTATCCAGCTCCAGTAAGTCGTCGACCACCGAGATATCAAATGCGTGTATCGCACAAGGCACGCCCGCCGAACGGCAACGGTAGGCGAGTAAGTGATTCGTGTCTTCGATTTGCAAAGCCGAGATCACAAGTCGTGCTTTGGGCAGGCTAATCTCTTCGACCATTGACTCGTATTCCACGTTGCCAATCAAGGTCGTCGCCGCGCCTAAGCCTTCGAGCTTCCTCGGATCCGTGTCGATCGCCAGTACCGTTTCGCCGCGCAAGGTGAGTTGCTTAACCAACTCACGCCCTAGTGCGTTCATGCCCACCACGATCACGTGCCCCTCATAGGAGTGGAGCACCTCCACGTCCGGCTCTTGCTTGGCTTTGAAAAACGTGAGCAGGTGAAAACGCTGGAAAAACTCATACAGCAGTTCGCTATAAATAATCAGATACGAGGAAATCGCAATGGTCAGAATACCCACCAACCCGCCGAGCGAGACGACCGTGCTTTCGATCAGTCCAGCAGCGGCACCCAAGCCCAAGAGGATAAAAGCGAACTCGCTGACCTGTCCGCTGGCCACTGCCGTCTGAAAAGCCGTGTATTCGCTGTAGCGCAGGCGGTTCAAAATCGTGAACACGATGAGCGGTTTCGCGAGGATCACGAACACGCTCAAGCCCAGAACGTATTTCCAAATCTCGCCCAGCACCGAGAGATCCATCTTGATCCCCAGCGTGACGAGAAAGACGGCCACGAAGAAGGTCATCAGCGGGTGCAATCGGCGATGCAGATCCTCATGGATCGGAAGCTGGGCAATGGCAATGCCCGCAAGGAATGCGCCGATCTCCACCGAGAGGTGGAACTGATGCGCCAGTAGCACTACGAGGAAACACCAACAAAGCGCCCAGATAAAGACCGTGTCCGGCGAGCGCGCCGCCCAAGCGAAGGGCCGTGGCAAGGCATAACGGGCGGCCAGCAGCGAGACGAAGAGCAGGACCAACATGCCACCGAAGGCCATGCCCAGACCTTGGGCCATCGCCGACAGGTCGATGCTTTCGCCCGAGCCGAGGCCACTGAGAATCGTCAGCCCAATGATGACCACGATGTCCTGCGCCAAAAAGAGCGAGATAGCGATCCGCCCGAAGAGCCGCCCCGTGGCACCTTTTTGGTCGAGCAACTTGATCACCACAACCGTGCTGCTGAACGTCACCGTCGCGGCGAGGAAGACGGACTCCATGAGCCCGAAACCCATTAAAGTCGCGATGCCAAAGCCGCCGGCTAAGGTAAGGAGCACCTGTAAACCACCCAAAATAAAGGCCACCCGCCCAAGGTCTTTGATCTTTTGCAGACTCAACTCCAAGCCGACCAGGAAGAGGAGAAGGGCGATGCCCAGTTCCGAAATGAGTTCCAGCGAATGATCCAGCTCCACGACCCCAAAAACCGGCCCCAGAGCCATCCCCGCGAGGATGTACGCCACGATCGAAGGCATTTTTATGAGCTTCCCCAGGAAAGCAAAGACCGCTGCAGTCACGACCATAAAGCCCAGATCAAGCAGGAGTGTGAGTTCGTGAGCGTGCATCAATGCAAAAGTTTTAGAAAGTCCAAGCGGCGAAGCAATCACGAAGCCTAGATGCCTGTTCCGCAGGTCCTACACTTCCGACGACCGTCCCAGGCTGAAGCTAGGCCACAAGCAATAGCTACTCGAGCGCTCCGCCTTCTTCTAAATCAAATAAATACCCTGTGTATTTATTTGATGCCTAAAGATGCTCTCGTTGATGCAGCTGCCAAGCAGAAGCTCGACCCCACCTAAACCTTATCTTGCAGTCCGCTGCCGTCTTGGGCCGTCACACCTTGAATTCGCTCCAAAGCTTCGCCGATCAGGTAGATCGAGCCCGTGAGCACGATCGTATCACCCGGCTGGCCGACCTCGCAGCGATCTGGCGCGGGGAAGAGCGCGGCCAACTCCGTTTCAACGGCGTCGCGCTGCAGGCAGCTTTTTAGAAATGCCGTCGGCGTAGCGCGATCTTGCTTGGGCATGACGAGGTAAAGCTCGGCCGCATGCCGGGAAACTACTGGCATGAGACTCTTGGCGCGATCTTCACCCAAAGTGCCGGCGATGATAATCGGTGAGCGACCTTCGTTCGCAACGAGCGTCTGCAAGTTCTTGTCCAGTTCGGCCACACCTTCCGGATTGTGGCTGGCATCGAGGATCAATGTACGCCCATCAACTTGCAGCTTCTGCCAGCGACCCGCCCAGTCGACGTTGTGTAGTGCAGCGGTGGATCGGATCGGGAAGCGCGCTTGCAAGATCTCAGTCGCATAGACGGCGAGCGCCGCATTCCAGCGCTGGAAGTCGCCTTCAAGATTCGTCTCCGGGAGTGCCGCGGTATCGGGAAAACGCTCAGAGAGCGCATAAAGCTTCGAACCGCGCTCCTGTGCGACTTGGCGAATGACCGCCTCGGCTTCGACCGGAAGTTTGCCCATCAACACTGGCTTGCCCGCCTTGATGATGCCGGCCTTCTCACCCGCGATCGCGGCGAGGGTGTCACCCAGCATCTCCGTATGGTCCAGGCTGATCGTGGTGATAATCGAGAGTTCAGGGTCGACGACATTGGTCGCATCCAAGCGCCCGCCGAGGCCGGTCTCAATGCAGGCGATCTCGACCGACTCTGCTGCAAAACGGAGGAAGGCCATCGCCGTGATAAACTCGAAGAAAGTGGGGTGCAGATCGGAGTCGTCTTTACCCAGCTCGGCGGCGATGGGCTTGAGCTGCTCGGTGTAGCGAACGACCTCTTCCGCAGAAAGAATCTGGCGGTTGACCTGCGCTCGCTCGCCTAAGTGCACGAGGTGAGGGGAGCTGAAAAAGCCGACTTTATACCCGTTTTCCCGGTAGAGTGCTTCAAGCATAGCGCAGACCGAGCCTTTGCCGTTAGTGCCGGCCACGTGAATGACGGGGAACGTACGCTCGGGATGCCCCAGCGCCTCGACCAGTAGGCGCATCCGGTCGATGCCGTACTTCGAGCCGCGGTTTTTCAGCGCGTAGAGATAGTCCAGGGTCTCGGTGTAGGTAGACATATGTGTATTCCTATTTTCACAACCGCTTCGCTAGAGGGCGCTGCGCGCTAGTCGAGGGAGCCAAAACATGTATCATTGCAAATATCATCTCCCTATTCTCGCCCGAAGGGCTCTCTAGCGAAGCGGTTGTAAACACCTGCCGAAACTAGGCCGTCTGTTTAGCACCATACAAAGCGCGCATCAAGTTGATCATACGGTTGCGCATTTCACCACGGGGGATAATCATATCGACGAGGCCGTGCTCCAGGAGGAACTCTGAAGTTTGGAAACCTGCAGGCAAGTCTTGCTGGGTCGTCTCTTTAATCACACGCGGACCTGCGAATCCAATCAATGCTTCCGGCTCGGCGATGATCACATCACCTAGCGACGCGTAGCTGGCCATCACGCCGGCCATGGTCGGATTGGTCAAAATAGAGAAGTAGGGGAGGCCGGCCTCGCTTAGTTTGGCCAGCGCGGCACTGGTCTTGGCCAGCTGCATGAGGCTGAGGATACCCTCCTGCATGCGGGCGCCACCCGATGCGGAGACGATGATGACCGGGCATTGCTTCTCAACGCCGCGCTCGATCGCACGGGTGATTTTTTCACCCGCCGCCGAGCCGAGGCTGGCCGCCATAAAACGGAAATCCATCACCGCGATGCTCACAGGGATTCCGCCCATGACGCCCATGCCGGAGATGACGGTGTCGGTCTCCTTGGTCTTGGCCTGGTTCTGCTTCAGCTTCTCCGGATAAGAGGACGTGGCGTTAAACTCCAGCGGGTCGAGCGAATGGACGCCCGTGTCCATTTCTTCGAAGCTGTCTTCGTCCAACATCGAGGCGATACGGTCGCGCGCCTTCAGCGGGAAATGGTAGCCGCTGCTCGGCACCACCATGAGGTTTTCTTTCAACACTCGGTTGTAGATGATCTCGCCGGTCTTTGGGCACTTCGTCCAAAGATCCTTGGGGATATCTTTTTTCTTAACGGTGACTGTCGAATACTGTGGTTTTCCGAAAAGTGCCATGAGAGTGAAGAGTAGGTAAGTGGGAAGTGGAGAGTTGAATCAGCCGTGACCAAGGGTGGCCACTTTGAGTCGAGTGACACCTGCTTCGCGGAGGACGGCGGCGCAGGCGTTGAGCGTCGAGCCAGTGGTAAAAACGTCGTCGACGAGGATGTATGTTTGATCGAGGATTACAACGGCATCGTCTGCCAAAGCAAAGGCATTTTTTACATTTTGGTGACGGGCAGCTCGGCTCAGGCGGGTCTGGGTTTGAGTGTAGACCGTCCGGACCAGGAGGTTTTGGCAGGATTTCGCGCCCGTGGCCGCGCACAGGGCTCCGGCGATACGCTCGCTTTGGTTGAAGCCCCGCTCGCGCAGCTTCGTGGCATGGAGCGGCACGGGCACGAGGATCGCCCCTTCGAAATAGGCCCTGTAGTATAGAGAGCGCTCCAGCATCGCCTCAATATCTCGTAAAACGTAAAAGCCTGCCTTATACTTCAGCTCGTGGATGAGGGAACGGGCCGGGCCTTTGGCCAAAAAGAGGGTTTTGCCCTCCTCAAAGATCGGATCCAACTCCGTGCAGTGGGGACAGACTTTCGGTCCCGCCAACATGCCGAAAAACGGATAGCCGCAGGTCGTACATGTCGGCGCCTTGGAAAGGAAAAGCTCACGGCTGCACGCCCGGCAAAGGAAGTCATAATCCGAATGCTCAACCGCATCGCCGCAATGTACACAACTACTTGGGAAAAACACATCGAGCAGATGATTTCCGAGAAGCTTAAACATGGGGCCAGCTTCGCCGATCGCCATCCGTAGGTCAAGCCACAGCAATACTCAACTGTTCTTCCATCTCCATTCTCACGATTACCCCATGGCGCCCGACGAGCATTCTTCATTGTTCACCAAGTCAGGAAGCGCATCCCACTCTTTACATAACTCGGGTAATCGTTAGAACATTCTTCCATGAACCGACTTCCACTCTATCTTGTCTCGGCCTTCAGCGTGTTCGCGTTGGCTTTCACTGGTTGCCAAACTGCTCCCACGCAGGTCGACAAAGGCTCCTCCGCGATGCCTCAAGCCGCGTCCAGTCAAACGGATTTGTATGCCGATAACGTATCCAATGGCAATCCAAGCCATGTGGCACCGGCTGTTCAGGGCGGCTCCGACGTCATTTTTAAAAGCCATCAAGTCGAAGTGACTAAGCGCGTGCTCGAACCGGCCTCCGTTGGTGGCATGTTCAAATACCGCATCACCATCGAAGCGCTCGATGACGTGAATAACGTGCGACTCACCGAATCCATTCCCACTGGTATCGAGTTCAGCTCCGCCATTCCAGCCGCCGCCCTCGCTGATGGCAACGCCAGCTGGAGCTTTCCATCCATGCGCAAGGGTGATCGCCAGGATGTCGACATCACGGTCAAGCCCATTGCTGAAGGCGATCATCAAATGTGCTCTATCGTTACCGTCGACAATGCCATCTGTCTGGATTTCTTCGCTGGGCAGCCCAAGCTCGAAGCTGTTAAGAAAGGCCCTACCTCTGTCGAACTTGGCGAGGAAGCTTCTTGGACCGTCACAGTCACGAATAACGGCTCCGCCATTGCTCCTAATGTTGTCGTCACAGATACCTTGCCCGATGCCTTTTCCTCGACTAGCAATCTCCGCCAACCCGTTGGCGACCTCGCCCCTGGTGAGACCAAAAGCGTGACCTACACCGCCAAAGCAGTCAAAAAAGGCGAATTTAGTAACCGCGCCGTCGCCTCTTATGCGGGTGGACCATTCGGTGGCCCTGGTTCCAGCCCCGTCGCGAGTTCGCCCATCACCGTTGTCCAATCCGGTATTCGCGTCCGCAAGAGCGGCCCAACCGAGGCTTATGTCTTCAAACCTGTCGCCTTCGATATCACGATCGAAAACACCGGCGACACAGACCTGAAAAACGTCCGCATCACCGACATCCTGCCCAAGGATAGCTCCATTGCTGACAACGGTGGCGGCCGCGTCAGCGGGGACGCCATTGGCTGGATGATCCCCAATCTCCCCGCTGGTTCCAGCCAGCTGATCCGCACCGAGATCGCCGCCACCCGCAAGGGAGAGTCGACCAACACAGTCAAAATCCTCAGCGAAAACGGCCTTGAGGCCAGCGACAGCGTGACCACCAACTGGCTCGCCGTCCCCGGCGTGACTGTCTCCATCACCGATAGCAAGGACCCCGTCCGCGTCCGTGAGGCCACCGTCTACAGCATCCAGGTGCGCAACCAAGGTGAGTTCGAGCCCGTCAGCGGCACTGTGACCGTGACCTTTAACGACTCCATCAAGCCCACCGCCGTCGCCGGCGATGCCCAGGGCACGATCAACGGCCAGACCGTGACCTTCCCCCGCACCACCTTGGAGCCAGGTAAGGACATCAACCTCAGCATCACCGCCGAGGGCGCCAAGATCGGCCCCGGGCGCGCGATCATGAACTTCAGCGCCGACTTCCTCAGCGATCCAATCATCAGCCAGGAAACGACCAACGTTTACTAAGGAGAAAGCCTCCCCGCCAGCGGGGAGGCTTTTTAGTTGTTTCACTCCGTCCTCATTCTTGATTCACAAAGAATCCAGCGGACTCCGCACGCCGACCCCTGGCTTCTGCATCACATGCGTGTAGATTTGTGTCGTTTCGACAGAGACATGCCCGAGTAGATCCTGCACCG
>DLQD01000052.1 GCA_002480015.1 Opitutia bacterium UBA7441 | reverse complement strand
AGCGCGGTCGTGGCAGCCGTTACGCCAGGTGCGGCGGTTACCGAAAGACCGCGCCGACGGCACTCGCGCACGAGGCGGAAGCCCGGATCGCTGATTGCGGGCATACCGGCGTCAGAGATGAGGGCGATGCGCTCGCCAGCCTCAATCCGGTCGGCCAGCACGCCGGCCATATGTTTCTCGTTCTCCTCGCGGTAGGAGAGTAGGGGCGAGGTTTTCTCGATACCGAGTTTACTCAGGAGCTTACCCGTGACGCGGGTATCTTCGCAGGCGATGGTGTCGACTGATTGGAGCGTTTCGATTGCACGCGGGGTCATGTCGCCGAGGTTGCCGATCGGGGCGGCGACGAGTGAAAGTTGACCGGGTGCGTTCTCTGGGCGGCTCATAGGGGAAATGTCATCGAGCAGGCCGGATCCTGCAAGGAAGAAGACAGAGGGCCGTCAGCAGATTTTAGAGCACGATCGCTAACGTCTTTGGCATTGATGGCCATCGATGTATAGGGGTTGAATTTTTTTAATCTCGGCACACTGTGCCTTTCATGGACATCGAAACATTTCCCAATCCGAATCCGCAACGCAATTTCACTATCCAGCATATACAGGAAGAGTTCACCTCGACCTGCCCGATGACAGGACACCCGGACTTTGCCACGGTGGTCTTCAGTTACGTGCCGGATGAAGTCTGCATCGAACTCAAGGCGATGAAGGTCTACCTTCACGGCTATCGTAACAAAGGGATCTTCTTTGAGGCAGTGACTAATCAGATCTTTGAAGACCTCTATTCAGTCTGCAAACCTCGCTGGGCACGGCTGGAAACCATCTGGCGTGGACGCGGGGGCATCCGCTCTAACGTGGTCGTCGAAGATGCGCAGGCAGGCTATGATGGACCCACCACGTTTCCGTTTTCGGCCTAGCTCTTTTTGACGGTTTCTGGCTCTGTCCTCTAGCTAGATGCGTCATCGTAAGGAGTTTGTATAGCTTTGCGGTAAGGTGCCGCGGATTTGTGCGATTGCTATGGTAACATGTCACAACTTCCACGACCATGATTCCTACGGATGTCCTAATTATTGGAGCGGGCATTTCGGGCCTGCTGTGTGCGACAGAACTCCACAAAGCGGGTATGTCCGTCCGTGTGCTTGACAAAGGGCGCGGCCTCGGAGGGCGCATGGCGACGCGACGCATGGCGGGGGGTCGCCTCGACCACGGCGCACAGTATTTCACGGTGCGCGATGCCCGCGTGCAAACTTATGTGGATACCTGGCTCAAAGCCGGAGTTCTGAAAGAGTGGTTCCGCCACCTTCCGGAGGATACCAATCCAGAAGGCTATCCCCGCTACTGCGGGCTGCAAGGCATGACGGATGTCCCTAAGTTTTTGGCCAAAAATTTGGAGATCGCCAACTCGCAGGAAGTCACGGAGCTCGCACGCGACACCGACCTTTGGTTGGCCTGCACCGCTACAGGTGATGCCTTTGTCGCGCGTCAACTCGTCATCACTGCGCCCTTGCCGCAGGCGCTCAATCTGCTCGACATGACAGGCCTTCGCTATGCCAACGGGCATACGGATGCCCTACGTGAAGTACGTTACGAGCGGGGACTGGCTACGCTCGCGATTCTCGACGCCTCGAGCGGTCTGCCTGCCCCGGGTGGGATGAAAATAGATCAGGCGCCGCTGACTTGGATTGGCGATAACCAACAAAAAGGTATTTCCCCGGATGTATCCGCGATTACGATACACGCGGATGCTGCGTTCGCCGATACGCATTGGGATTCGCCCGATAAATTAAGAGGTGGCCTCATGCTCGAAGCCGCCGCGCCCTACCTGAAGGCGGAGGTCAAGGAATTTAAGTGTCACCGTTGGGGCTTTACCACACCGATCAACCCTTGGCCGGATCCATATTTCCACAACCCGGGGCTTAAGTTGACGCTGGCTGGCGATTCGTTCGGCGGCGCGAGAGTCGAAGGTGCCGCGCTCTCCGGGATCGAAGCGGCGGGCCGTATATTGGAAGGGGCCTGAAGGCTGCGAAGCCGTGTTGACTAGAAGCGTGGGATCAAGTTTCGCGGGTCGTAGAGCGAGCGCAATATCTGGTCTTCAAGCGTGCCGGTCAGTTGGAACTGCAGTAGATTCGGGAGTGGTTTGATGATGATATCACCAATCTTCCGCAGCTGGGAACCAGGGTTTCCGGCATTGCCGAAAAGGGAAACACTGACGCGCATCTCGAGCGTGTGATCCGTTAAGCGAAGGCGTCCCGGGGCCTGGATTTGAGTGCGTGGTCCATCGATTCGCAAAGGGTCAAAAAAGACATTTTCGTTTTTATAGCTGAAGTCACCCCGCATGAGATTCAAGTTGAATGAAGTGAAGTTTAGCTGAGTGTTCTGTAGTATTTTCGAGAGGGGACCCAGTAGTTGAATGGCGCCAAGTTGGTCATTACGGACTTCGAAGCGTCCGAAGCCAGCGTGGTTGAATGGGTCCTCGAACGGGCCTTCGCCATGGAGGTTAATGTCGATTCGGGCAGAGCCCGCCTTAGAGGGGGTGGGTTCAGCCCTAGTTTCCAGACTGTCTTCGATCTCATCAAAATCGGGCAGATCTCGCAGTGCTTTGTTCTGCTCGGCGTCCTTGAGCTCGAATTGATAGCGCAGTTGATTCGCAGCTTCTGCGGGAGTGAAAATATCGATCGCTGCGCTGCCTTGTCCACCCGCGTAGCCTAGCTTAAGATCCCGCAGGTAGGTCGCATCCCCGCGCCCGAAGAGATCGAAACTTAAATGCTCCAATGGCATGCCTTTGTAGCTGAGCGGTTCTGCGCAGACTGCAGACAGGTCAAAAAAACTCTTACCGGCATACTGGGGGTATGCGCTGTTGAAGATGGCGGCCGTAAACTTGGTTCGGGGAAGGCCTTCGGTTTTAAAGTCAGAGATGATTTGGGCGATGCTTCCTGAGAAGAGTTTGGTGGCATCTTCCAAGGTGAGTTGGGCTTCCATATTCAGCCTCACCGCTGCGGGACCTTTCACTTCGTCACTTTTTGAAGTAAAGGCGATGTTGCCGCGAGCCCAGGCCTGGCCGCTCGTCGCCTTTAGTTTATGGAGTTCGGTGTAGTGTCCACGGCCTCGGACGATCAGTTCGCCCTGATCCAGATAGACACCTTTGTAGCTGAACGCCCGCGCTTCCGCCCGGCCGAAATACAGATCGGAGGCTTTGCGCTTGTAGTTTCCGTAGATGATAAAATCGCCCCAAATGTAGGCATCCCGATTGAACTCAAAATCCTCGAAAATCGCTGCCCACCAGCTGGGGAGAAGTGCATTGTAATCGTCAGGTATTGCCGAGCCGATGAGATAGACCCGGTAGTCGTCGCTCTCCGGGTGTAGATTAAATTTGAGATCGAGCCACTGCTTATCCCGGCGAAGGTAGAGGTCCTCGATGGAGTAGAGACCGTCCCTATAGATCGCGTGCGCATCAATGTGGTCGAAGGTGAGATCCTCGATTTGCAGGTTGTTGACGTCTGCTGTGATGTCGACTCGTTCGATGGAAAAGCCCGGTTCGAACGAAAGATTGAGGTCGTAATAGGGGCTCGATTCATAGGTGATTGCGGGAAGCTTATCCCGGATCGTTTGTGAGGCCAGCTTGACTAAATCGACACTGCCGCGGGCGCGGGCTTGGCCGCTCCAGTCTTTGGTATTGATGTGTCCTCTCAGGTCGATCGCGCCGTCCAGGCTGCCGGAGGCACCACGAAAGGCCACCTGAGGAAAAGCGCTGGGGTCGATCGTCAGAATAGGGGCTTCCAGATCGAACTGTTTACATGAAATGTTTTGCGCGGCCAGCTTCAGCTTCGGCCAGTCGCCAGCGAGGATTCTCTCGAGTTGATCCGGTTTGATCTCTGCGCTGAGGCCGTTTGCGGCGAGCTCGTAACGGGGCAGTTGGATCTGTTCAGCGGTCAAGCGCGGTGCTGTAATCGGAGTGATCTCCAGCCCCTTGAGTTGGGCGCTGCCGCGGAGTTGCACTTTATCAGCAATGACTTCCGAGTGTCGGAGCTGTCGGCTACTGATGCGTAGATCCACTTGTTGGGTCTCGGCATCCAGCGTGCTCATCTTGAAAGCGATGGTTGGGGTCTGGAAATAGTGGATGCTTTCTTTCTGCTCCGAGAGCTTGGCAGCTTGTGCATAGAAGGCATTGATCTTTTGTCCGATGCTTAAATCACTGGCCGTGTCTGAGCCAATCGGGATCTGAAAAGCGCCGCGCAGATGGATGTTCTCGTGGAGTGCGGCAAAACGGTCGACTTCCCAGTAGGCTGTATTCGGAATGACGCGGAAGGTGATTCGTTCTAGGAGAGGGCTGTGGTAGCCGTCGGAAGAATAGACCGAAGGCGTGTAGAGTATACCCGCCGAAAGGACGAGGCTTTTGACTTGTGGTAAGTCGAAACGTGTATCCCATTTGAGCTCGATTTTCACCGACTTCGCTTTGAGTAGTGGTTGTTGGATGCCCTCAGTTTTGATATCGATGCCGACCAGGTCGATCGAGCCACCTGGACGTAGTCTGAATTCGTCAACCTGAAGAATGGTGTCCGCAGGCAGGTGTTGTGCGATCAGACGGTTGCCCCAATTGGAAGGAAACGGCACATACCCACAAAATAGTAGGTAAGTTGCGACGAAAGCCTGCGCCACGAAGAGAGTCAGCAAGAACGCATTCAGGAATAGCTCCAGCAGGATACTGAGCCGAAGTTTTTTCCTTTTCGCCATGTTTATGTTTCCTGGGCGGCTAGCTTAGAGCTCAGCTGAGGGAATCGGCTGCGCTGCAGGCAGAGGCTCGATGGAGCTTGGCTCGGCCACGGGCAGTTCCTTCGCTTCCGGTGGAAGCTCCATGTCGTCGATCAATTCGTAAAGCGCATCCAAGAGCTCCTGTGGTATTTCAAAAATGGCATCGTTCTGTTTCGAGCCTCCGACTTGTAAGGTGCCGGATAAGCGCTTGGTGAAGACATACTCGCGGACTTCGGTGCGGTCGGTCTCACCGCCGGGGAGCTGAATCGTGGCAGAGAGGCGAAAAACCCAAGGTAGAGTCCTATCCAATTCGATAGGGTAGGCATCTGTATAGCTGTCGAGTAGGTAGCTCTTTACGCTAAAGTTTCGCGCGGCGGCGAGAAGGGTGCGGATGTCGTCGGCACGTTCGAAGTCATTTTCGAGCAAGTAAGTGTTCCAGTCGGTCTCGTCCTTGGGCAGTTCGAGGTCGAGTATGTTTTGTCCGCTTTCCAGATTTGTAAGTTTCAGGCCGCTGATCCTTGCCGCTGCGGGAAGTGTGTCCAGGATGCGGTTGCGATAGTAATGTGTGTTCAGCGGAAGCATGCGTAGCGTGGTGCGGCGTTCGACCTGGTAAATGAAGTCAGCTAGATTCGTTTTGGCGTAGAGGTTGTCGTTGTCATCCTCCGGGTGAGCCAGTGTCAGTGTGATCGGTTCGTCCTCGGTGGAGCTGAGGCTAACAACCCGCCTTGGTTGATTGAAGCCGAGGCGTTCGCTATCTGTCGGAGAGGGCGCGTCCACCGCGAAGCCACTGGCACGGAGTGTCTCTAGGTCTTGCAGAAGGCGAGACATGATGGCTGGGTCGGCCCGGTGCGGTTGGATCTCGTTTTCACCCTTGCTCTCGAGCACCTGCCAGTCGCCAGTCTCCAGCTTTTGCAGACGTATCTTGCGTCCGTTCTCCGAGAGGTTGATCGCCGAGACCTGAGTAGAATCAAAGTTGACGAAGTTACGCTCGCGCAGGGCTTCCTGCGCTTCGCGCAGAGCGTCGAAAGGGCGAGCGAGCACGGTGAAAATTGCCGGATTTTCTTCGAGTTGAGCGAAATACTGCGGCGCACCTTGCGCTGCCGGATCGAGGTTGCCGACGATCAGAGTTTGGCGGCGCTGATTGCCATGGATAGTGACGCGCATGAAAGGCGATTCGAATCCTTGTAGAGTGGGATCTTCCGCTTCTTCATCGATAAAACGGCCCACTTTGGCGGCCGTCAGGGTGTTGATCGTATTGTCGACCAAAGCGGGATTGGCCTTGGCGGCGAGAGGTGCCTCGAAACTCCAAGCGCCGTTACTGCGGGCCAGGCGAACTTTAAGAAAGCTGCCGTCGGCGGTGCTGTCGGAGCGGATCTGCAAACCGAGTGCATTGACCTCAAAAACAGGGATGTCAAATATCTGGCGGGTGCGCAGATCGCCGAGGTCGACGAGGAGGCCATCGATAACTTGGCGATTGACTACAAAGATATCTCGCCCGTCCGGCCCGAGGAGGTAGACGTTGTTGCCAATCTCGGTGAGTGTTCCGATACTGAGGGAAATGCTTTCGTCGCCCTCAGCGATGGTCAGGCGGAGGATGGGATCGTCGAGTCCATAGTCGGCAAGTGTCTGGCCGGTCTTTGCTATTTCATCGACCGCGAAGGAGGCTTCTTCTTCAAGAAACTGCAGTTGGTTGAGAATACGATTGATCGCAAAGTAGTTGGCCGACCACTGCATCGGCTCAGTGATGCTCCAGGTGGAGCCTGTGCGCTTGAGAATACGCGGGGCTTCAAGGCCCCGACCATGCAGTTCGATACGATCGGCATCAATCAGTCCACGACCGATCTGCCCCGAGAGGCCGCCCGTTGCTGGATCGATCTGTTCGGCCCGATTATTCAGGTAGGCGATCAGGCCGAAGAGGGTAACATTCAGCGCGAGCAGGAAAACTGTGAATTTGAAACGCATGTGTTTAGCGGCGGCGGATGAGGAAGATGAAAAAGCCGAGCAGCGCGGTCGCGCCCGGAATGATTGCGAAGTAAACGAGGGTGCGGGTTAGGTCGCGTTCGCTCATGACGATTTGATAGCTTTCCAGCGGGCGTGTAGCGATGTTGAGTCGGCTATTTCGAGCGAGTGTCCAGTTTATGGAATTAAAGATAAGCGTGCGGTTGCCAAAAGCACGAAGTCGGTTGTTGGTGATGAAATCAGAATTTCCGAACGCGACGAAGCGTCCGCCTGGAATGGTGATGCCGAGTTCAGTGCCCGCGCTGCGGGTCGACACAGTGGCGATAGTGATTGGGCCCTTTAAGTCGCGCCCCTCGTCAAACTGCTCGGGACTTTGAGTGCGGTAGTCGCGCTCTGCCCAGCTTTGGTCAGAGGTGCCGATGATTTGTGTGACCTTGAGGCGTGGATCACGCAAGGCTGCAGGATCCGTGCGCACGGGGCGCGGCGGTCCGAAGAAGGCGGTGATCTGATAGTCAACGAGGAGTTCGGTGATCGGGTGTTCCGCGAAGCGGCGGATAATGAGATCGCCTCCCTGTGCGCGGAAGTCGGGGCCGTCGTCTTTCACCACCATGTCATCGGCCAGCACACCCCAATCGTAGAACAGGTCATCCATGCCATGTCGCCGCCCGGGGTCGATGAGCACGATCATGCGACCGTTGCGTTCGCTCATATAGCGGCGGAGTTTTTCCACCTCTTCCGGAAGGAGGCTGGCCTGAGGCGAGGGGATAACAATCAGGTCAGCATCCGCCGGCACGTCTGGGTCGACGGCCAAGTCGAGCGTGGCCAGGCTGTAATTGCGTTCACGAAGAAAACTTTCGAGTTGCGAGAGGCCACGTAGAGGGTCGACATCGTCAAGCCGCATCTCGCCGTGGCCGACGAGGAAATAAATCTTATCTTCGTCTTTAGACGAGACATCAATGATCGCGGAAGTGATGGCTTTTTCGCCGCGAAAACCGGTAATCTGGTTGTCCTCAACCTCGTAGAGGTCCGCTTGGCGAACCTCCCGGGTGCGATCGCCCATCGCGACAAGGATAATGTTTTCTTGGGTAAGATTATACTTGTTGGCCAGCTCTTGGGCGCGCTTGCGTTGGCGATAGACGTCGACGAATTCAATCTGGATGTAGGTCTGCCCGTTGATTGTGCCAGCTGCTTGGTATTCCCTGAAAAGCTTTTTCAGATGCTGGTGGATTTGCTGCAATTCTTCGACATCCGGATCGTTGGGAATGGTGACGATGATCTCGACCAGTTCATCCAGCTCACGAATGTAGGCCTTCGACTCTGGCGCGAGTGTGTAGGTGCCCGATTGTGTGAGGTCGATCCTGCTGAAATATTTGGCGGCGAGGAAGTTGAGTGACACAATGAGCGACAGACCGAGAATGATCTGTAATACACGGTTCGCGACGCGGAAACGCCTCGCTAAGCGGAATTCGTTGAAACGATTGATTTGCATTAGGCTTTCGCTTCGATCACAAGAGTGGAGAGGCCAAGCAGCAGAAAACCAGTGCTGGCGTAGTAAAAGAATGGACGTGTGTCGATGATCCCGCGGGAGAAGTCATCGAGGTGTTCGAAGATTTGCAGGTAGTTGACCGTCGCAACCATCCAGGAAGAGAGATCGCCCCCGGCGTCGGCGACGTTGCTCATTTGTTGTCCACCGATGATGACGACAAAGAGCATTGTAAAGCTAAGCATGCCGGCGACGAGCTGGCTGCGAGTTACACTACTGGAAAAAATGCCAATGGAGATGAAGAGGATTCCGCTAGTCGCGAGAAAGAGAAAGCTTCCGGCGAGCGGCGCCAGCTCGAGCAGCGCGCCACTCTCAGAGGCGTGAGGGTAGAGTTTTTGTGTGAGAAGAGGGAAGCCCAGAGTGAGTACCCAGAGTAGCATGTAAAAAATATAAGCGCCTGCGAATTTACTCAGGATGACAGCGGCGCGAGAGGTTGGAGTCGTCATAAGTGTATCCAATGTGCCGATACTGCGTTCGCCGGCGATGCTCCGCATGGTGAGAAGCGGGACGACGAAAAATACAGGAATCCAGAAGACGCTGAAAAACTGGACGGTCGGCAAAGTTTCGGAGGGTGTGTTGACCATGCCGCGGAGGATGGCCCAGTAGAGGAAGCCCATAAGGCAGAGGAAGAGCACCGCCGCGATGTAAGTGGGCGGGCTGATGAAGAGCATCCGCAACTCGTGTTTAAGGAGTATGAAAAAGTGGCGCATTCTGAGAGAGAATTTAGAATTAAGGAGTCAGGAATCAGAGATTCTAGGCGCTGATTTTGGGTTTGGTTTCGATGGTTTCCTCCCAGGAGCGCTTGGTGGCGGCGAGGAAGATCTCTTCGAGATTTGGTTCGCGGGGGGCGAGGCTGTGTAGAGTGAACGCGCTATGACCACTGAGGGCTTGAATCAGCGCAGATCCTAGATCGCCCTCGTTCTTGATGCGGAGGATCAGTCTGGAGCGGTTTTCTGGAAGAGCGGTGCTTTCGAGGATAGTAGCGTCGAAGCTGCGCTCCGCCAGGCGGGAGGCAACGGCGGTCTCCGCGCCCTCGACCACCATGCTAAATCGGTTGCCCGGAAGAAACTCTTCGCGCAGTTCGGCGCTCGAGCCGGCTGCGACGATGCGGCCACGGTTGATGATGATGACCCGGTCGCAGGAGCGTTCGATCTCCGGCAGGATGTGGCTGGAGAGGATGACGGTGTGCTTGCCGCGCAGATTGTCGATGAGCTTGCGGATGCCCTGGATTTGGTGTGGGTCGAGGCCGATGGTTGGCTCGTCCATAATAATGACCTCGGGATTGCCGAGAAGAGCATCGGCGATGCCCACGCGTTGGCGGAAGCCTTTGGAGAGGGTCCCGATGATTTTGCGGCGTGCGGTGCGGGCCAGGTCGCAGATTTCCATGGCACCTTCTACGCTGGCGCGAATCTGGCGTCCGGGCACCTCTTTGAGGCGGGCGCGGAAGCGGAGATACTCCACCACCCGCATGTCGTCGGGCAGGGGATTGTTTTCCGGCATGTAGCCGATCTTGCGCTTTACCTCGTGGGGGTTTTGGGCGACGCAGATGCCGTCGACCCAGGCTGAACCGGAGGTGGCGGACATAATGCCCGAAAGGATCCGCATTGTTGTACTCTTGCCTGCCCCATTAGGGCCTAGAAAGCCGACCACTTCACCCGGATTGACCGAGAAATTGACTTTGTGGATAGCGGTCAGCGCACCATATTGGCGGGTAAGGTCTTTGACGCGTATGCTCGGTGTGGTCTCCATAGGTGAGTGTTTGACTCTTTTGTATCTGAATTATCTCTTGAATCCCTCTTTCTGCACGAAAAATCAGGCGGCATCAAGGCTCTGTAAGGCCTAATTTGGGTAAGTTCCGGTATTGCGCAGTTCCCCTGGGACGTGCATTTCTCGGATATGGAAATTTCCCTGACGACGCCGGCTATTCTCTTTCCCGCCGTGAGTCTGTTGATGTTGGCCTACACGAACCGCTTTTTGGCCATCGCTAGCATCATCCGCGCGCTCCACGGCCGCTATAGAAGTGAGGGGAGTGCCGTGGTGCGGCGACAGATTGAAAATCTGCGGAAGCGCCTCGGGTTGATCCGGAAAATGCAGTCATTTGGGATTTTGAGCCTTTTTGCCTGCATATTGTCGGTGGTCGGGCTCTTCCTCGGGCAGAAGAGACTCGGGGAGCTGCTCTTCGGACTCAGTTTGCTTCTTATGCTGACCTCTTTGCTCTATTGCCTACGTGAGATCCATCTTTCCGGGCGGGCGCTTGAAATCGAGCTCGAGGATATGGAGCAGTAATCAGTGGTCCGTGGGCGCCTGGGTGCAGTTTCTGTTGGAGTGGCTACAAAAAGGCCGTATCTGAAAAGATACGGCCTTTTGAAAATATTGCTTGCCAGTCTACGGCAGCTTGGTCGTACCCATGAGGAACTTATCGCACTCGCGGGCGACCGCGCGGCCTTCGTTGATCGCCCAGACGATGAGTGACTGGCCGCGGCGCATGTCACCTGCGGCGAAGACGCCTTCAACGCTGGTCTCAAAGGTGCCGTAGTTTGCTTTCACGTTAGAGCGGGCATCGAGGTCGAGCCCCAGCTCTTCTGCGATGGTGGCTTCGGGGCCGAGAAAGCCCATGGCCAGAAGCACGAGCTCAGCCTCGAGTACACGCTCGCTGCCTTCGACCTTCTTGGGAATGAAGCGGCCGTTTTCATTGGTCCATTCGATGTTATGAATGTGGACGGCCTTGACGTTGCCGTTATCGTCGCCCTCAAACTTGCTCGAAGTGACGAGGTATTGGCGCGGGTCTTCGCCCTGGATGGCGGCGGCCTCTTCCTGGCCATAGTCCATCTTGTAAGTTTTTGGCCATTCCGGCCATGGATTGTTGGGCGCGCGCTCCATCGGCGGCTTGGGCATGATCTCGAGTTGCGTTACGCTCTTGCACCCGTGACGGAGGGAGGTGCCTACGCAGTCGGTGCCGGTGTCACCACCGCCGATAATGACGACGTTCTTGCCCTTGGCCAGTTCACTGAACTGCTTGGCTTTGTCTTCTTTGATGTCCCAGAGCTCCTTAGTGTTGGGCCCGAGGAACTCCATCGCGAAGCGGATGTTGCCCAGCTCGCGGCCTTCAATCGGGAGATCGCGGGGCTTGGTCGCACCGCAGCAGAGGACGACCGCGTCGAACTCTTCCATGAGCTGCTTCGAGGAAATGTCTTTTCCGATCTCGACACCGCACTTGATGGTAACGCCCTCGGCTTCCATCAGGCCGGTGCGGCGGGTGACGACGTCTTTCTCCAACTTCATGTTGGGGATACCATACATGAGGAGGCCGCCTGGGCGGTCGGCTCGCTCGTAAACGGTCACTAGGTGACCAGCTTTATTCAGCTGATCGGCAGCCGCGAGGCCAGCAGGTCCCGATCCGACGACAGCAACTTTCTTACCCGTGCGCTCTTTGGGTGGGCATGGAGAGACCCAACCTTCCTTCCAGGCCTTATCGATGATCGAGCACTCAATGTTCTTAATCGTGACAGGCGGTCCGATGACCCCGAGTACGCACGAGCCCTCGCAGGGAGCGGGGCAGACGCGACCTGTGAACTCGGGGAAGTTGTTCGTCTTGGACAGGCGCTCGTAGGCATCGTGCCACTTGCCTTGATAGACGAGGTCGTTGAACTCGGGGATGAGGTTGTTGATCGGGCAACCACTCGCCATGTTGGCCAGCGTGATCCCCGTGTGGCAGTATGGAGTGCCGCAGTCCATACAGCGTGCACCTTGAGTCTGTACTTTTTCCTCATCGAAATCTTCGTGGATTTCGTCCCAGTCCTTAACGCGAACGAGCGGATCGCGATTCGCGATCGGCTTGCGCTCAAATTCCATAAATCCAGTTGCTTTACCCATAGTTTTTAAAAGGAGTTAGAAGTTAGAAGTTAGGAGGCAGAAGTTAAAGCTAGAATCACGAAGTGAGAACCTTCTGAGTATAGCTATTTAACATTTTACCGACTTCGTTGAGTTGTTGTGTAATTGATCGAGTATCGGCGTAGCCAAGATCTTTGGCTAGTCGGAGGTAATAGCGGCACTCGTTGAGTGATCCTTGCGCAATGTTGTAGAAACGAGCCTTGTCGGCAGACGAGCGCTTCCCGTATCCCTCCGCGATGTTCGCAGGAATGGATACCGCAGCGCGCCGGAACTGAGAAGTCAGTCCGAATTTTTCGCTGTCTGGGAAGTGCTCTGTCATTTCGTAAATCTTGAGGTCGAATTTGTGAGATTTTTGCCATATTTGAAGGCTTTCGAAGCCAGTCGTTGAATCGGGGACATCCATCTTCTAACTGCTAGCTTCTACCTTCTATATTCAGGCCGCAGGCCTTAGTGACCGGCCTTCACGTTTTCTTCAAAGGCGGCTTGGATGGCTTCGTCGCCAGCGAGGCCCCGCTCTTCGGCCCGCTTGACGGCTTGGAGCACGCGCTCGTAGTCCTGTGGAAGCACCTTGAGGAACTTGCCGGCAGTTTCTGGCCAGTCGTCAAGGATGCCTTGACCTCGCTTGGAACCGGTCAGCGCAACATGCTTCTCGATCTTCGCTTTGACTTGGTCCATCTCGTCGTCGCCACACTCGATGAGCTGGTAAACGTTGACCATGTCGGGATTCAGGCGGTTCTGCACGAAGTCGCCTGCTTCATCATAGATGTAAGCAACACCACCGGACATGCCGGCACCGAGGTTGCGGCCGGTGCTACCGAGGTTGATGACCATGCCGCCAGTCATGTATTCAAGCGCGTGATCACCGACACCTTCGATGACGGCTTCGACGCCCGAGTTCCGCACACAGAAACGTTCGCCGGCCATGCCTGCGATGTAAGCTTCGCCCTTGGTGGCACCGTAGAAGCAAACGTTACCAGTGATGATATTTTCATGCGCGATAAACGGTGAGGCGGGATCGGGGCGGACGATAACCTTGGCGCCGGAGAGGCCCTTGCCGAGGTAATCATTGGTATCGCCAGTCACCGTGAAGGTCATGCCCTTCGGGCAGAACGCACCGAGGGATTGGCCGGCGGAACCGGTCAAATTGATCTTGATTGTGTCGTCGGGGAGACCTTCCGCGCCATACTTGCGGGAGATTTCAGCTCCGGTGATGGTGCCGACTACGCGATTAACGTTCACGACCGGCGTATTGATTTCGACGGACTTGCCGTCCTGGATCGCAGGCTGGGCCTGTTCGAGGATCGTGGTCATGTCGAGAGACCTCTCGAGAAGGTGATCCTGCTTCATCTGGCAATAGGTGCCGACTTCCGAACCTACATTTGGCTTGTAGAGAATCTTGCTATAGTCCAGCCCCTTGGCCTTCCAGTGATCGATCGCGGGGCGCATTTCGAGCTTATCGACGCGGCCGACCATTTCAGGAATGCTACGGAAGCCAAGCTGCGCCATGGTTTCGCGCACTTCCGTCGCGATGTATTTCATGAAGTTGACGACAGCAGAAGCATCTCCGTTGAACTTCTTGCGCAGTTCGGGATCTTGCGTGGCTACGCCGACCGGGCAGGTGTTTTTGTGGCAGACGCGCATCATCAAGCAACCCAGCGTGACGAGAGCGGTGGTCGCGAAACCGAACTCTTCCGCCCCCAGCAAGCAGGCAATCGCTACGTCGCGACCTGTCTTGAGCTGGCCGTCTGTCTCGACGACCACGCGGGAGCGCAGATCGTTGAGGAGAAGAGTCTGATTGGTCTCGGCTAGGCCGAGCTCCCAAGGGGCGCCGGCGTGTTGGATCGAGGAGCGGGGTGAGGCACCCGTGCCACCATCATAGCCGGAGACAAGGATGACGTCGGCTTTGGCCTTGGCCACACCGGCGGCGATCGTGCCGACGCCGACTTCAGAGACCAGCTTCACGTTCACGCGGGCGTTGACGTTGGCGTTCTTTAAGTCGTGGATCAGCTCGGCCAAATCCTCAATCGAGTAAATG
>DLQD01000143.1 GCA_002480015.1 Opitutia bacterium UBA7441 | reverse complement strand
GGCATGAACTGGAATGCCAATTGCGCCTACTGCCACACAACGGAGTTCGAAAAGGGCTTCGACTATGAAAACAACCTGTACCGATCCACTTGGATCCAGCAAGGGCTCGCCTGCGCGGAATGCCACACTGGGCTCGAAGAGCACGTCATCGCCTCGCAAGGCGGCGACTATACAAGCGGGCTGAGACCTCTCGACCGCGAGCAAACGGAACAAAACTGCGTGACCTGCCACTCACGCCGCGATCAACTGACGGTCGATGCCTTTGAACCGGGCGACGCCTACCATGACCATTTCTCGCTCTCGCTCCCCGATCAACCCAGCCTCTACTATGCCGACGGACAGATCCGCGACGAGGTCTTTGTTCATGGTTCTTTTGAGATGAGCCGAATGGGCCACGCCGGCGTCAGTTGCATGGATTGCCACAACCCGCACTCGTTGGAACACATTCTCCCGGCGGAGAACAATATGCTCTGCATGCGTTGCCACGAAGCAGGCGTCATGGAAGCCCCCATCATCAAGCCAGTCGAACACAGTTTCCATGCCGAGGGCAGCACGGGCAATCGCTGCGTCGAGTGCCACATGCCGCAGAGCGTCTACATGCAGGAGGACTGGCGCGCCGACCACGGCTTTCACTCACCCGATCCACTCATGACTCAAGAGCTCGGCATCCCCAACGCCTGCAGCACTTGCCACTCGGAACAAAGCGTCGACTGGGCCGTCGAGCATGCGGAGAATTGGTATGGCGAGAAACTTGCCGAAATGCCGCAACGTCAACGCGCCCGTGCCATCAGCAAGGCCTACGCCTATGACCCCGCCGCGCTACCCGAGCTCCTCGCATTAGCCGAGAAGGCAGACATTCCAGCCTGGCAGGCCACTTACGCCGGACTGATCGCCAACTACATGCCGAACGTCGAGGCCGAAGCCTATTTACGCAGCCTCCTTGATGACGAGAGCCCACTCGTCCGCGTTCGCGCGACCAGTGGCCTAGCCATGATCGACAGCGACGACGCATTGATACAAAAACTTGGCGACGAAAGCCGCTCGGTACGCATCGCTGCCAGCCGCGGACTCGCCTCGCGCAACCAAGACGTGACTGATCCGCGTGTCGCGAAAGAATGGGCGGACTATCTGGGCTTCAACTCCGACCGTCCGCAAAGCCTGCTGATGCTGGCCAACAAAGCGGCCCGAGAATCCCGCCCCGAAGAAGTCGCTGATCGCGTCGAGCGGGCCATCGCACTCGATGCACGGAATCCGGACATGTATCACCAATGCGCCATACTCCTCAGCAGTGCCGGCCTGTACAAAGACGCCCGCAAGACACTTTTCAACGGCTGGGAACTCGCACCAGAAGACTCACGCTTCCCCTACTCGCTCGGACTGCTTGCTGCCGAAACTGGCGACCTACAGAGCGCTGTCGGCTACCTAGAAGAAACTGTCGCCATGGCACCCGACTTCTATCGCGCATGGTATAATTTGTCGCTGGCCTACCAGAAGCTCAATCGCCCGGAGGATGCCCAACGCGCCATGCAGAAGGCGCGCGGTGAGTGATGCGGTTCAAGTTCGTAGTCGGATACGTTCTACTCTCCAACCCCAGAACCGAAGCGTCCACGATACGGTGGGGCGATAGACTCACCCCACGACCCAACCATCCGCTGTCCTTCGAGAATTGGATGCGATAGGAAATCGTAGGGATGCCAAAGCATAGGCTAGAACGGCGGCAGGCTTTAAAAAGAAAGCCCTCACATTCCACTACCGCAGCTTGACCAACAGATCCTTACTCTCGACCTGGTCACCGGCCTGGACTTCGACTTGGTCGATGATGCCGTCAGTGAGGGCGTAGACGGTCGTCTGCATCTTCATCGCCTCCAAGATGACGAGCTTTTCGCCCTTCTTCACCTTGTGACCGACGGTCGCCGTGACGGCACTGACCATCGCAGGGATGGGGGCGCCGATTTGCATCTTGTCGGCAGAGTCGGCCTTGATCCGGCGTTTGGACTCCGTCTTGACTGATTTGTCCAGGATAACGCACTCGCGGGCGCGGCCGTTAAGCTCAAAAGTGAGTGTGCGCTCGCCGTCGGCGTTGTGCTCGCCGGCGTAGATCAGTTTAATAATAAGAATCTTGCCCTCTTCGATCTCGACAGAGATTTCTTCGCCAGGCATGAGACCATAGAAGAAAGCTGGGGTCGGCAGCACGCGCGCATGGCCGAACTCGTCAATGAATTTGACCAGATCTTTGTAGACCTGTGGATACATGAGATAGGCGTAGAGGTCGTCGTCGCTACACTCACTACGGCGTGTGATGGCTTTGATTTCTTCGCGCGTGGCGTCGAGGTCGACCTTCTCGGCGCGGGCACCGGGGCGGCCTTTGTAGGGTTTACGATCGCCGAGCACGACCTTTTGGACGGCCTTTGGCCAGCCGCCCTTGGGTTGGCCGAGGCCACCGGAAAGCATATCGACGACGGACTCGGGGAAAGCGGTGCCGGGGTCGAGATTAACCATATCCTTGGGCTCGACGCCCTTGGTCAGAAGGAAGATGGCGAGGTCGCCGACTACCTTGGAAGACGGGGTGACCTTGACGATATCGCCGAGCACGGCGTTGACCTCGTGATAGTAGCGAACGACTTCCGGCCAGCGGGCACCGAGGCCGAGGGCGCGGGCTTGCTCGCGGAGGTTAGTGTATTGCCCGCCGGGCATTTCGTGGCGGTAAACCTCGGCGGAGCCGAACTTGGGACTCGTATCGAAGGGCTCGTAGTATTGGCGGACGGCTTCCCAGTAGATGGAGAGGTCGTCAAAAAATTTCTGGTCAAGCTTGGTGTCGCGCTTATCCCCGCGCATGGCGTGGATGATGGAATTAAGGTTGGGCTGTGCGGTAAGCCCAGAGAGGGACGCGATAGAGAGGTCGACCACATCGACGCCGGCCTCGGCAGCTTTAACGATCGAGGCGCCAGCGATGCCGCTGGAGTCGTGAGTGTGGAAATGCACGGGGATGCCGATCTCATTACGGAGCGCTTTGATCAACTTGTAAGCAGCGTTCGGATAGCAGAGGCCTGACATGTCCTTGAGCGCGAGGATGTGGGCACCCATTTTCTCGAGCTCCCTAGCCATATCGACATAGTATTCGAGGGTATACTTATCGCGCTTCGGATCGAGAATGTCGCCAGTGTAGCAGATGGTAGCCTCGCAAACGGACTGAGTATCTTTGCGGATGGACTCCATGGCAACCTTAAGGTTTGGCAAGTAGTTGAGCGAGTCGAAGACACGGAAGATGTCCATACCGCACTCGGCGGAATGCTTGATGAAGCCACGGATAACATTGTCCGGATAGTTCGAGTAACCGACGCCGTTAGCCCCCCGGAGGAGCATCTGGAAGCAGATATTGGGAATGCGCTCACGCAGGCGCTTCAGGCGCTTGAACGGATTCTCATGAAGGAAACGCATGGAGGTGTCGAAGGTGGCACCACCCCAGCACTCCAAGCTGTAAAGCATGTGACCATGCTGCGCAATAGCGTCGGCCACTTCGAGCTGGTCGTAGCTGCGCATGCGGGCGGCGAGCAAGGACTGGTGCGCGTCGCGCATCGTGGTATCCGTAATAAGAAGACGCTTTTGTGTACGCGTCCACTCGGCGAATTTTTCAGGGCCGTGCTTGGTAAGGTAGTCCTTGGTGCCTTCGGGCTTGGGCGACTTGGGATCGTAGTCCGGCCGGATAACAGGGAGGTCCATCAGCGGCACAGGGCGGCCGGCGACCTGGTCGTTGCCGTTGACAATCGTCTCGCCCAGAAGCTTGAGCAGCTTGGTGGCACGGTCGCGGCGACGCTTGAAATTAAAGAGTGCAGGCGTGGTATCGATAAGCGTCGTGATGGCCTCGCCAGAGAGAAAGCTGTCATGGTGGATAACGTTTTCGATGAAAGGGATGTTCGTCTTGACGCCGCGGATGCGAAACTCGCGCAGGGCCCGGTCCATCCGCTGGATGGCGAGCTCGAAGCTACGAGCCGAGGCGGTCAATTTAACGAGGAGCGAATCGTAAAACGGTGTGATAACCGCGCCGGTGTCGCCCATCGCACCGTCTAGGCGGATACCGAGGCCCGCGGCGCTACGGTAATTTACGATCTTGCCGTAGTCCGGCGCGAAGTTCTTCTCCGGGTCTTCAGTCGTGATACGGGCTTGGATGGCGTAACCATTGCGCGGGATCTCGGCCTGCGGGGGGATGCCGACTTCGTCGCTAAAGAGGCTGTGCCCTTGAGCGATGAGGCACTGACTGCGCACGATGTCGATCCCAGTGATGACCTCGGTCACGGTGTGCTCGACCTGGATGCGCGGGTTCATTTCGATGAAGAACCACTCGTGCGTGTCCAGATCGAGGAGAAACTCAACCGTGCCGGCGCTGTAGTAAGCGATTGATTTGGCGATCTTGACGGCAGCCTCGCAGAGTTCGGCGCGAACTTTTTCGGGCAACCCGACGGAAGGGGCGATTTCAATCACCTTCTGATGGCGGCGCTGCACGGAGCAGTCACGCTCATGGAGGTGAACCACGTTGCCCTGCTTATCGCCGAGAATCTGCACCTCGATGTGCTTGGCACGGCCGATATAACGCTCCAGGAAAACAGCGGCGTTGCCAAACGCACGCTCTGCTTCGCCCTGAGCCTCTTCAAGAAGCGGAATGAGATCTTTAGGGTCTTTAACCACCCGCATGCCGCGGCCGCCGCCCCCGAAGGCAGCCTTGATGATGAGCGGAAAGCCGATTTTTTTGGCGATCTTGGCGGCCTCCTTAGGATCCGCTATGGGGTCTTGGGTACCCGGAAGGGTAGGGACTTTGGCCTGATCGGCAATTTTGCGGGCTTCGATCTTATCACCCATCCGGCCGAGGAGTTCGGCGCTGGGGCCGACAAAAGTGAGACCGTTTTCCTCGCAGGCGCGGGCGAAACCGGCATTTTCGGAAAGAAAGCCGTAGCCGGGGTGGATCAGGTCGACGCCCTTCTTCTTCGCAAGGTCGATAATACCCGCGATGTCGAGATAGGCGGCGACAGGGCCTTTGCCTTGGCCGACCAGGTAGGCTTCGTCGGCCTTGAAACGGTGCACACCAAAGCGATCCTCATTGGCATAAACAGCGACGGTGCGGTAACCGAGCTCAGTGGCACTGCGAAAAATACGGACAGCGATCTCGCTTCGATTGGCGGCTAGGAGCTTCTTCATAGATAGGTAGTTGAGGTCATGTTTAAAGGGCGTGTAGAGAAATCCCTACAACTGCGACTGTCAACAGGAGTTCATACGGGAAAAGCTGCCTACTCGCCCCCAGTTTCTTTTCTCAAGCTACTGACGACTGTGCCGTTGCCCGACAAGAGGATCGCCACGGGGCGGGCCGAGGGAAAATAGGAGCAAATTATCATTATGATTACAGTGATCGGCACACAGAGAAACATGCCAGGGATGCCCCAAATAGAGCCCCATAGGCCGAGGGAGAGCAGGATGACGATAGGACTTAAGTTGAGTCGATTGCCCATCAGCTTCGGCTCAACCAGACTGCCGACACTAAACTGCACCGCAGTGAGCACGGAGACGGTGACGATGAAGGGGCCGATTGTATCAAACTGCACTAGGGTGAGCGCGGAGGGGAAGGCGGTGGCGATGATCGATCCGATCGTGGGGATAAAGTTGAGTAAGAAAATCAGAACCGCCCAAAAGCTGGCGAAATCAACGCCCACTGTTTTCAGGACCACATAGCTGATCAAGCCTGTTGCGGTGCTGGTCAGCACTTTAATGCCTACATAGGAGCGGATGTCCGAGCGCATTTTATCAATGAGTTCGAAGGCATCCTCCTGGCGCTTCGGGTCGCGGATAATAGCACGTATCTTATTTCCAAAGGTTCGCTGTTCCAAAAGCAGAAAGATCAAATAAACAATAATAATACCTGTACTACTCACGAGTGAGCGGACAGTTGCGCCAAAGCTTTGCAAGTAGGCGCCAAAGTCCAACCGATCAAGAATCTCGCGGATGTTGGGCACTTCTTCCACGCCAAAGAGGCCGTAACCCTTAAAAATAAGAGCTTCAAGATTTTGCTGATACGTAGGAGCCACATCCACCACATTCTTGATATTCGCAGTAATCAGTTGGATAAGATAAGATAAAGAAAGTCCAATAATAACAAATGCCAAAAGCATGGCCAATGGTGCGGGTACACTAAGGTCTCGCAAACTAAAGGAGCGGATGGCATGCGCAAGAATACTGATAAGATAGGCGACCGCCCCGGCAATAACCAAGGGTAACAGGAGAGCTTGCCCTACGTAGAGTAAGTAAAAAGTCAGAGAGACGATGACCATGCCCATGGCAACACGTTGTATTTTCATAGTTTTGAAGAGTGCCCCATGGACACGTTATGTCGAACGAGTTTTAACCTAGAAATTCACGCTGTGCACGAACGCTATACTTTTACAAGCCTTGGTTCCATTTGAGGCAATCGCGGTAGCGCACTTGCGTTCCCCCAAATAAGTCTAGTGCACTGCCGATCGTCAAATCAACCCTACCCCCACTCAGCTGATCCACCAAGGCCAAATCATCATAGCAATTGGCCCCACCCGCATAAGTTACCGGAATCGGGCTTGTAGAGCCGAGGCATTTGACCAAAGACGTATCAATCCCACTACACTTTCCTTCGACGTCGGCCGCATGAACGAGAAATTCGGCACAATAACCGCTCAGCTCTTTGATGGTGGCAGCATCGATGGCCAAATCAGTCACGGCCTGCCACCGGTCCATAGCCACTAACCAGCCATTCTCCGAAGCCCGACAACTCAGATCGATTACTAGACGCTCCTTACCCACTTCGGCAATGATTTGATCCAGGCGCTCAGAAAGAAAATGGCCCGCCGAATCAAACAACCATGACGTTACGATCACATGGCTTGCACCTGTCTGCAACCACAGCTCTGCGTTTTCTGCATGAATGCCCCCACCGATTTGTAAGCCTCCCGGATAACAGGCCAAAGCCTCAAGAGCCGCATCATCATTACCAGGACCCAATTTAATGACATGTCCGCCTGTGAGCGCATCCTTGCGATACATTTCGGCATAATATGTAGCCGGGTGGTGGCTGGAAAAGTTGGTACGCAAGCCTTTTTCGTCCGGAGAGAGCGTTCCCCCTACGATCTGTTTCACTCGGCCAGCATGCAAATCAATACAAGGGCGAAAACGCGTCACCTTAAATCACCTCGACTGGTAGAATCTTCAAATAAATTTAACATGGGCTCCATAAGAATAGCCTTGCCAGCAAAGCTCGGAGTCATCTAGATGACAACAGTCAAATAATACATCATGAGAAAAATTACCATCACTCTCTTAGCAGGTGTCATCAGTCTACTGCTAATTCCTGTTCTCAATGCCCAGGAAACTACTCCAACCTTAGAAGAGCCAATGAGCGAAGCCTCCCTAATTGAGGCGATAGCCGAAGGCGATACTGAAGCTGTCATTAGTTACTTTCGGCTCAAGGGGGTGAGTCCCAGCGATTCCGGAGCCATCTCAGCCGCAGTAATTGAAATCTTGGGGCGCGTCGGCAGCACAGACATTTCATTCACACTCGGCAGGGCCGCGGCCCAATATGCCCAAGTAGTCGATAATACGGAAGCAGGCGTGGCTGAGATCGTGGGCCAAGTTGCCACGGCTATATTTTCAGAAACGATTAAAGCCACGACTCCCAAGGAGTCGGCTATTGCGACCGTTAGCGGCTTCATAACCGGCACAACAGCAGCCATTACTGAGTTCAAGCTCGACTCCTCCATCGTCTCGGCAGCCTCATCCGCAGGAGGTGTCGCCATTGTCAAATACGCTGTCAGCATCGATCTAGACATTGATGAGACGAGTGGGATCGTCCGCGAAGCGGCTGCAGCCACTGCGGCTAGTTCATCGAGTAGCGGCGGCACGGATTTGGTAGAAGCTGCCATTGAAGGATTTGTTTTCGGAGCCGCACAAACAGCCGTATATAACGGTCTCGATAACAATCAAATCGCGACAGCCGCAGGCTCAGGCGCCTCTGAAGGAGCCGTCACTGCAGCGGTCGCCGCAGGCACCGACCCTGCCGCGGCCGCTACAGCCGCTGCAAAGGGTTCGACCAAAGGGGCTGTCAGTGCCGCCGTGGCTACAGGCACGGATCCTGATACCGCCGCCTCAGCCGCCGCCGCTGGTTCCGCCGAAGGAGCGATCAGTGCCGCCGTGGCAACTGGCTCCGACGTTTCTGCCATCTCGGCAGCCTCCAATACAGGTTCTGGGGCTGGTCTCACCGAAGCCACTGGCGGAACTGCAGATGGTGGAAGCGAAATCTCACTCCCTCCCCCCGTTATCTCGCCCGAGGATACCGATCTAAGGGTCGTCAGCCCCGAAGACGGGGGATAATCCACCGCAGTAGCCCCTGCGTTTTCCATCGGCTAGCCGTCTCTAGCGGCGCCCTAGCAGCGCCCTAGCAGCGAGGAGGCTCCAGCCTCGTACTTCTCTAAAGCCCCCGCTCAGCGACTCCTCCGAGTTTGCCTAGAGCGGGGCTTTTTGTTGCACATAGTGAGGGACCTATCAGATTTTCAGGCATGTATTATCTCGCGATCGTCTCACTCATTTGGGCCTTTTCCTTCGGCTCGATCGGCATGCTGGCGGGCATTGATTCGACTTTTGTCGCGATGTTGCGTCTCGCCATTGCGGGCTTGGTGTTTCTCCCTTTCTTTAGACTTTCGAAGGTCCCGGCCGGTAGTCATCTCAAGTTAATGGGCTGCGGCGCAGTTCAGTTTGGCGTCATGTATATCTGCTACATCATGGCTTTTCAGTTCGTTCCTGAGCAGTCGCATCTTGTAGCCTTATTCTCCATTACGACTCCACTCTATATTGTCCTAATCCATGACCTCCGACAAGGCAGGTTCCACCGCAAATACCTCTACACCGCCTTACTAGCGGTCGCTGGCGCGGCCGTGATCAAAGCAAAGCCAGGTTCGATGGATTCCTTGTGGGTGGCCTTTGCATTGATGCAGCTGGCGGGGCTCGCCTTCGGCTTCGGCCAGGTCTGGTATCGCGACTGGAAACAAGAACATCCTGATGTCCAGGATCACACAATTTTCGCGCTGCTCTATGCTGGCGGTTTCCTCACGGCGGCACTCGCCTCCAGCCTGTTCACGGATTGGGAAAAAACCACTTTAAGCCCCGATCAGATGCAAATACTGGCCTACCTTGGCATCGTTGCCTCGGGGCTCGGATTCTTTCTCTGGAACAAAGGCGCGGCCCTCACCCGCCCAAGCACGCTGGCAGCATTTAACAATGCCGTCGTCCCCCTGGGTATGGCCTGCTCGCTATTCTTTTTCGGCGAGATCACTGAAGTCGGCGGCGGCGCATTGATCCGCCTACTACTAGGCTCGGCCGGCATCGCAGGGGCGGTTATCCTCGGAGAGAAAACCCCACGCCTTAGCTAGGCAGTACTTTACAAGCCGCGCTAAGAAGCCTTTATTCAATATTTCTATCATTAATCGAACTCATTAACAAATACTACTATGGCACTCGCGACTGGCACCAAAGCACCTGATTTCACTCTCAAAACGAAAAATGCGGAGGGATTGCAAGACGTCACCCTCAGCGACAACTTCGGCAAAAAGAAAACCGTCCTGCTCTTTTTTCCACTGGCCTTCACCAGTGTCTGCATGCAGGAAATGTGCGACGTAAGCGCGGGCATCGCCGCCTACAACGACCTAAATGCAACCGTCTACGGCATCTCGATCGACAGTCCTTTCGCGCAAGAGCAAATGGCCAAAGTCGACAAACTACAGTTTCCACTATTGAGCGATTTTAACAAGGAAGTCTCGGAGGCATACGATGTGCTCTATGCAGACCTACTCGGCTTCAAAGGTGTATCCAAGCGCTCCGCTTTCGTCATCGATGAGACCGGCGTCATCCTCTACAGTGAGTCCTCCGAGGATCCACACGATCTCCCCAACTTCGACGCGATCAAAGCCGCGCTCGTATAAAGGGCTCGAGTATCTCACCGCACAACACACACTCCCATCAGCGAACTCATTCCAGAATGATCGATCCGTTTAATGTCCTTAAAGAGCTGAATGGCTCGAAGTATTATAGCCTGCCAGCACTCGGCGAACACCCTGGCATGGGGAACATCTCCCGCTTGCCGGTCAGTATCCGTATCGTCCTTGAATCCGTGCTTCGCAATTGCGACGGGAAGAAGGTACTCGAAGCAGACGTCAAGGAGCTTGCTAACTGGAGTGCGACCGACAAGAGCAGCAAAGAGATTCCTTTCGTGGTATCACGCGTCGTCCTACAAGACTTTACAGGTGTGCCACTCCTTGTCGACTTGGCCGCTATGCGCGACGCGGTTCAAGCACTGGGCAAAGATCCTTCCGTCATCGAGCCGCTCGTTCCAGTCGACCTCGTCGTCGATCACTCCGTGCAGGTTGACCGCTCTGGCTCGGCCAACGCCTTCCTGGAAAATCTGAAGATCGAATTCAGCCGGAATAAAGAGCGTTACCAATTTCTCAAATGGGGGCAGCAGGCCTTCGAAACCTTTAGCGTGGTGCCCCCGGCCATCGGCATTGTCCACCAAGTCAATTTGGAGTATCTGGCTAAAGTCGTTTTTGAAAAAGACGGTATTCTTTATCCGGATACACTAGTCGGCACCGACTCACACACCACCATGATCAACGGCCTCGGCATCGTCGGTTGGGGCGTAGGTGGTATCGAGGCCGAGTCCGGAATGCTCGGGCAGCCTGTCTATTTCCAGACGCCCGAAGTCGTTGGCGTACACCTCAGCGGCGAGTTGCCCGAAGGCACCACCGCGACTGACCTGACTCTCCGTATTACAGAAATGCTCCGCGAGGCGAAGGTCGTTGGCAAGTTTGTCGAATTCTACGGCGAAGGTGCCGCAAAGCTCAGCCTTGCCGACCGCGCTACAGTCGCCAACATGGCGCCGGAGTATGGCGCCACCATGGGCTTTTTCCCCGTCGATGAAAAATCACTCGACTACCTCCGCCTGACCGGCCGCGACGAAGCACACATCCAACTCGTCAAGAGCTACTACGAAGCGCAAAACATGTTCGGTATCCCGAGAAAGGGCGAGATCGACTATTCAGTCAACCTTGAGCTGGACATCAACAGCATCTTGCCCTGCGTATCGGGCCCCAAGCGCCCGCAAGATCGCATTGAAGTCCCTGCACTGAAAAAGCGTTTCAGCAGCCTCCTCGAAATGCCGACTGCCGAAGGCGGCTTCGGTATCGCGAAAGATGATCTGACTAAGAAAGTCCGCGTTAAAGAACCCGTAGCCGCAGGCGGCCGCGATGAGCCGACCGGAGGCGTAACCGACCTGTCTGCGGACGAAGAGGCTCCCATGAACGAGGCTGAAATGGTGACTAACCGCCCCGCCACTCCCGGCGAAGGCGAGCATCACAATCCAGCCACGCTGCCCGAGATCGCACACGGCCAGGTGCTCATCGCAGCGATCACCAGCTGCACGAACACCTCCAATCCCTCTGTCATGATCGCAGCCGGCCTCGTCGCCCGCAAAGCACGTGAAAAGGGCCTTTCGGTCAACCCATTGGTCAAGACCTCGCTCGGCCCAGGCTCGCGCGTCGTTACCGACTATCTAGAAGAGACCGACTTGCAAAAAGATCTCGATGCCCTCGGCTTTCAACTCGTCGGTTACGGCTGCACGACCTGTATCGGCAACTCGGGCCCACTCGATCCGGCCATCGAAGATGCGATCAAAGACGGCAACATCGTCGGCGCTTCTGTGCTTTCCGGCAATCGCAACTTCGAAGCCCGCGTTCACGGCGCACTCAAGGCTTCCTTCCTGATGTCGCCACCACTCGTCGTCGCTTACGCCCTCGCAGGCAACGTCAATATCGACCTCACCAACGACCCCATTGGCACTGGAAGCAACGGACAGCCCGTTTACCTAAAAGATATCTGGCCAAGCAACGACGAGATCGAGTCACTCGTTCTCTCCGGTCTGAAGCCCTCGATGTTCCAAGAGAAGTATGGCGACCTGACCGCAGCCAACCCCGAATGGAACGCCGTGCAATCGACCAAAGGTAGCATCTATGGTTGGGACGAACACTCCACCTACATCCAAAGCCCTCCTTTCTTTGAAGACTTCGGCATGACACCTGGAACGATCACCGACCTTGTGAATCTGCGACCACTCGCAATCGCAGGAGATTCGATCACGACTGATCACATTTCACCAGCCGGTGCGATCAAGGAAGACGGGCCTGCCGGCCGCTACCTCGTCGAAAAGGGAGTGGGAAAAAGAGACTTCAACAGCTTCGGCTCCCGCCGTGGCAATGACCGTATCATGACACGCGGCACCTTCGCCAACGTGCGCTTTAAAAATAAAATGGCGGAGGGCAAGGAAGGCGGCTACACCAAGCTCATGCCTGAAGGCACGCCGATGGATATCTACGATGCCTGCCAGGAATACAAAAAGCGGGGCACCGGCCTGATCATTATTACCGGCGAGGATTACGGCATGGGCAGCTCTCGCGACTGGGCAGCCAAAGGGACTGCGCTCCTAGGCGTTAAAGCTGTCGTGGCCAAGAGCTTCGAACGCATCCACCGCAGTAACTTGATCGGCATGGGTGTCCTGCCTTTGCAATTCCCGGAGGGCATCAGCGATGAGAGCCTAGGGCTAACTGGCGAAGAAACTTTCTCTTTGACCGGGCTTTCCGACCACTTGCAACCTGGTCAGACCGTCCCGATGGAGATCAAGTCACCCGATGGCAGCAGGCAAACAGTCCACCTCACAGTGCGTATCGATACGGAAATTGAAATCGAATACTACCGCCACGGCGGCATCCTGCAATACGTCCTTCGCGACATCCTCTCCGAAGCCTAAATTGATCGACGCCGCTTTCCCGCGCATGAGTGATCCACAACAACCCACTTTTCTTGTTAGCGCCTATACCACCCCGGTTGTGGTCAAGGTGAACGGTAAAGCGAACTATTTGAATTGTAATTCATTTCGGGAGTTTATCGAGACCATCATCGCGAACGGGAGCCGACAAATCTTTATCGATTTTGAACAATGCAAAGGTATGGATAGTACCTTTCTTGGCATCCTCGCTGGCACCGCGATCGAGCTGCGTAAGCTCACGCCAGCCGGCGAGCTTGTCATCGGTAGACTCAGCGAGCGCAACTATGAGCTGATCTGTAATCTGGGATTACAGAATCTACTTACAGTCTCAAAAGAAAATTCTGAAAGCAGTGAAGGGTTTGACGCACTGGAGAACCAGGAGGTTTCCGACGCTAAGAATATCCTCAAAGCACATGAGAATTTAACCGAGGCTAATAAAGACAATATCTCTAAGTTTCAAGACGTTATTGCATTCCTCCGCAATCAGGTCGAAAAACAGGATAAAGACTAGCCGTCGTACGCAACCAGCTGATCAACCAACCCGTCCCGACCAAAAAACCGCCCATCATGCTACCCTTTACATTAGGATTACTTTTGGGCCTATGTATCCTCTGGCTGCTCTACGAGGGCAAACGGCGACAGATCAAGATCCTCGATCAGGATAAACAGCTGCTTCGGCAGGAGAAGCAGATTGTCGTTGATTTCATGCACAACATGGTCGAGGCGGTTGCTGAAAGCAACGATCGTGCGGCCATGTTCCAGCGCATCGTTCACGCTGCGATTTTAAGCACTGGAGCCATGAGTGCATGCATCTTTGAAAAACGCCCAAACGAGACACTGAAGGGCATTGCGGTGGAAGGTCTCTTCCCCCCGCAAAAGAAACTACCCCATACCGCCGCCAGCAGACTTATCACACGGACACAGTTCCTTGAAAGCATCCTTAAATCTGAAACCTACAAAATGGGTGAAGGCCTCATTGGACAAGTTGCCAAGTCGCGCCGCGCTTTATTGATCACCGATGCCCAAAGTGATCCACGGGTCATCCAGCACGAAGATCCGGCGCTGCAGGTGCGCTCAATTATCGTCGCCCCCGTACTTTTCCAAGGAACGCTCATCGCCGTACTCGCAGTGGCCAACCCGTCTGACGGCTTGGCCTTCACGGAGACGGATTTTTCACTGGTCGAATCACTCGCCGAGCAAGTTGGCCTCGCCGTCTATAACAGCGACGCCATGCAACTTCAGATCGACAAGAACAAGCTTGATCTCGACATTGAGTTGGCCAGCAACATTCAGGGTCTACTCCTACCCAAGCAGTTTCCGCCCTGCGACCACATTGCCTTCGCCACACACTACACTCCGGCGCAAAAAGTCGGCGGCGATCTCTATGATGTATTTGCACTGGACGAGAACACGATCGCTTTTGCGATCGCCGACGTTTCCGGCAAAGGGGTCTCGGCTTCCATCCTGATGGCTATCTGCCAGACCCACCTTCGGCATTTTGCTCAGCAACACCGCTCCCCCTCCAAAGTGCTCAGTATGATTAACTCCGCGATGGAACGCACCATGCAGCGCGACATGTTTATCACGATGGTTTATGCAGTGATTGACTTGAAAACCGAGCAACTCACCCTCGCGCGCGCCGGGCACGAACTCCCGCTTTTTTACGATCAACACACCAAAGGCGGCCTCGACGTGGGCCCCATCCAATCGTCAGGCATGGCTGTCGGTATGGTGCCGCCCTCTATCTTTGATCAAATCATAGAAGACACGTCCATCCATTTTGGGACCAATGATGCACTCCTGCTCTACACCGATGGCGTAACCGAGTGCACAAACCTCCAGGGAGAGGAGTACGGCAGTGCGCGTTTGTCCGAACTGCTACGTGCCTATGGCGATAAAGATGCACAGTGCATTATCGAGCATACCCTCGAAAGCGTCCAACGTTTCTCCCAAGGCAATGAGCACCAGTTAGATGACCTAACGCTGATCGCGGTCAAGCACGCCTAGAGGAAGTCTTCTCCACGCAGCGACCGGTATAGTAGGTAGTGGTCAAAACGTCGATGCACCGCTCCATTCCTGAAAGCGGTAGAGCCAAGTCTTCCAGCGCAGCGACCACCCCTCCTCTGCCCAATCGGCATACGGCAGGCTTTCTTCAAAGCCTGCCGTATTTGCCCACAAAGTTTCAAAGTAGGCATCGAACTGCGCACCGATGGAGGGCGCATCCTCAAAAAGGAGATTCGCCTCCAAGTTCAGGTTGCCCAAATTACGCCGTGTCCAGTTAGCCGATCCGAGGCATAGGATATTCTGACGCTCACCAAAAATGCGCAGCACTTTGGCGTGGAATTGTTCGCCGTGAGTCGCCGCCCAGCGGACGTCCACCTGTCCATCCTTCTCCAGTTCCATCAATTCAGCCGCGACTGCCCGATTCGGGATGCCGTTCTTCTCGCGGCCGAAAGCATCGCGGTTGACATCCAACAGCAGGCGCACCCGAGCGCCCCGGCCGATCGCCTCCTTTAAGGCCTGCACGATGCGTCGATCTGAAAAGTAAAAGACCGCTGCGTCGATACGGCTGCCTTTTGTCGCCCGGTTAAGCTGCACTATAAGTTCGTCATGAATCGCACCCTCAGTGCGCCAAGCAACCGAGGGTAAACCGTTGCGCGCCCTGGGTAAGGAGCTCACTTCCGGGATACCCGCACGTATCGCTGCGATCGTCTGAGCGGCCAGTGAGGCCAGCCCGCCCTGAACCTGATCCGGATGGACCGATGACCACTCTGCCACTGCCAGTTCGGAATGCGCAGCATAGAGAGCAACAGCTCCCGTCGCCATTGCCGCAACATTGGAATGGTTCGCGCTGCCGTCCGCAGGATTGAAACTGCCGACAATGACTCGGGGCGGTGAATGACGAAATCCGGAGACAAGCACTTTACGATGATTGGCTTTAAAATGAAACAAGCGACCGAGCTGAGCGAGGGTCAGCTGATCGTCCTCAAAATCAAAAGGGTTTGGCACGAAGCGAAGATCCTGCGCCGCATCGACCGAGGGCAGATACTGACTCCAAAACCAGGCCTGCGGCGCATAGACACGGTTCGAGTCCGGAAGTTGCCTTAGGTCGGTAAAGACAACAGGTATGCCTGCATTGGCGAGACGATCATAATAATCAGGCGCTTGATCACCATAGATCCGGTTGATGGGGTCAGTCATTACGAGCATTGGCATATCCGGATTTTGAATACGCTTCAGAATAAGCGCATCGGCGAGCTCTTCCGCCAACGGCCGTAGCTCGCCGGAAGGCTCGACCGCACCGCGCCAAGAGTTCCAGAGGAAAAAGTCCGCAATAAGAAAAGTCTCAGCAGATCGTATTTCACCGAGTATCGCGTCGAAAA
>DLQD01000021.1 GCA_002480015.1 Opitutia bacterium UBA7441 | reverse complement strand
GCACACCGAGGTGGTTAGATGTTATTTTTAGTACACAAAAGAGTTCGTCGGCATGAAGCATCTCGCTCCATGTAGCGTGCATCATACGATTAAATTAAAGTTCGTCGTCGTCGACCGATCCGAGAGCGGAGGCCTTTTGATATTCAGTGACACGGCCTTCGAAGAAGTTTTGTTCCTTCTTGATATCCATCATCTCGGCGAGCCATGGGAACGGGTTTTCGACACCTGGATTGAGCGGTTTGAGGCCCACGCCTTCGAGGCGGCGATCTGCGATGTAGTCGATATACTGACAGAACTCGTCGGCGCTGAGACCGACCGCGTTGACGGGTAGACAGTCGCGGATAAATTCCTTTTCCAGGTTGACGGCTTCACGCATAAGATCGGTCAACTCTTCCCGGAACTCTGGTGTCCAGATGTCTTCGTTCTCTTCGATCAGATCCATAAGTAAATTACGGAAGACCTCGATGTGGTTGGACTCGTCACGAAGCGTATAACGGAACATTTGGCCGATTCCGGGGAATTTGTTTTGACGGTAGAGCGAAAGCACCATGCCAAAGAGACCATAGAACTGCGTACCTTCCATGCACTGCCCAAAGAGGAACATATTTTTGGCGAATGCCTGCTTGTCCTCGGTCGTCTCCAGATTCATCTCGCGGCGGAGGGCGCGGGAGTTGCTAACCACGAAATCGGTCTTCTTCTCGATCGTGGGGATGTCTTCAAACATCGCCTCACACTCGTGCGGGTTGATGCCGAGCGAGCTGATCATGTAAACCAGCGAGTCGGCGTGGATGTTTTCCTCGTGGGCATGGCGGCCAAGCACTAGCTTGAGTTCGGGCGCGGTGACAAGTTCCCGGGTGACATGTTGGATATTATCCCCGACAATACCCTCGGCCGCAGAGAAATAGCCGATCGCCATTTTAATAATCCAGCGCTCCACATCGGCGAGCTCGCTGCTGCGCCAGAGCTCCACGTCTTTCTGCATAGGGATATCCTCTGGCTCCCAATGGTTATTCTTCATTGTCTTGTAGAGATCGTACGCCCACTGGTATTTGAGCGGCAGGATATTAAAGAACATTGTGTCCTTACCATTGATGACTTTTTTAGCGGCAAATGCCTCTTCCGCTTTGGCTTGATCGAGGATGAAGGTTTTGTCACCGATTGTGTAGCTTTTTTCCATAGGTTTATGCGGTTGGGTTGGGTATTTGGATTAAAAAATTGCGGAACTTATCACTGAAACAGGAGGCAGTATACGCAGCGTCTGAAGGTGTTGAAGGGGAGCGAGATAATACCACTTGAAGAGTGGACGGATCGTTGGTAGGAGTTAGAATATGCGCACTCATAATTTCCATGTCAACAAAAGGCACACAATATATCGTATTTTTTTACAAAATTGACACTACATGTAGTAATTATACACATTCTGTTCACATTTGCATGTGAGCAAGTCTTGAGCCACCAGCATGCCTAGCCCCTACTTCAGGCAAAGATTCCATCTGGAGGTGCCTGCCAGCAAAAAAGCAAATCACGCTGACGGACACTTCTGGAAACCTCCCTAGGCCACGACGGCTTACGGGAGGTTTCCAGAAGCGCTCTAATAGATATAGACGCAAGCCCTGCAACTTTTTGCGATGTTCGACGATTTAGTCTCTACACATGGCATCCACGCTCACAGGGTATAGAACATCCGGATGGGTCGAGCAACTGGCGACCCCCCCACGGAATATGGACTCGACTTCGACGACAGAACACTTCCGCTTGGTAGAAGACATCGATAGCGCTGCTTTACGAGCGCTAGCTGAGGGTGATCCTACCGCCTTCGCCCAGATCGTTGACCGCTGGCAAATACGGCTCATTAACTTCTTCTACCGATCCACGGGGAACCGCGCTGATGCCGAAGACCTCGCCCAAGAGACCTTCATCGAACTAAACCGCGCGGCCACCCGCTATCAGGCACGGGGCACCTTTAGCGCCTTCATCTTTACCCTCGCCCGGCGCCGTCTCATCGACAGCTACCGCAAAAAAGCCTGCCGCCCACTCGAATACGTCGATCCAGGCGAGTTTCTGATGCAAGGCCAAGCCGAGGCCACCGATCATAGCCGGGAAATTGAAGAGGCCTTTCACCGCGCCCTTGCCAGACTTCCGGAAAACCACCGCGCCGCCATTCTCCTGCTCCAGCAACAGGGCCTCAGCTACGATGAGATCGCTCAAAGCCTCGATACCAGCGTCAGCTCCGTAAAAACCTGGATCCACCGTGCCCGCAAGCATCTGCGCGAAGCGCTTAAAGAATTCGCCGCCTGAGGCTTCGGCCTTCATTTTTCCGGTTTTCAGTTCTCAAAATATCACATCCGTCATCATTCATTTACCATCTATCATCAATTTCGCATGAAGACCAAAGATCCACTCGACACTCAGATCAACAGCCTCCTTGCCAGCCGGCCACTGCGTCCGAGCGACGACTTCATCGCCCGCGTGCTGGAAGCAGCCGAGGCGGACGCAGTCCTTCGCCGTAAGCGCTCGCTCGGCAGACGCCTCGCCTTCGCCCTGCCTCTCGCCGCCGCTTTCGCGCTCACATTCAGCCTGCTCCAGCTCGACATTGGCCAGGGCGCACCCGACGACAGTTCCACCGCCTTGACCCAGGCCGAAGCGCAAGAACTCTTCCTCCTCCAGGAAGGCCTAGCCAATCTGGCCACTGTAGACACCACTGATTTCGGCAGCAAAGAAATGCTCAGGACCCTCGATGCCCTCTATCTGGAGATCTAAACTATGAAAGCACTCATCACATTACTCACCCTTTACCTTCTCGGCGCCCTCCCCCTTCTTGCGGAACCACCCCCAGAGCCCGCAGCGCAGAATAACCGCAGCGGAGAAACCCGTATGCTTCGCCACCTCTTGCAAATGCAACCCGAGGAACTGGCCGCCCTCCGCCAGACGATCGAACGCATCGAGCGCATGAGCTCCGAAGAAAAAATCCAACTTAGGGAGCGCCTCGGCAAGCTTGAGAAAATGGCCCCAGAGCACATTGACGCCATGCGGGAACGCTTTCAGTCGATCGCGCCCGAGACGCGTGAAGCGATGCGTCAGCGCTGGCTTGAGATGACACCCGAAACCCGCAGCGAATGGCGCCAGAAGCTTCGCACTATGTCCCGTGAAGAACGCGCCCAGGTCTTTGAGGAACAAGGCTTCCTACCCATCCCCGGTAAAGGCCCTAAACCATCCCGCCCAGCTGGAAGCGAATCCAGCGAAGAATAGACAGAAAAATATTTGATCGCTGACTTGACAGGCAAAGGTGCAGTCGCAGTATCCCGCATCTTCGTCGGCCCTATTTGCGCCGGCTTACCTGCTGGATTAGCTCAATTGGTAGAGCAGTTGACTCTTAATCAATTGGTTCGGGGTTCGAGTCCCCGATCCAGTAGGTCTTCTTTTCAGGACGCCACCTTAGCTCAGCTGGTAGAGCAGTTGATTTGTAATCATCAGGT
>DLQD01000001.1 GCA_002480015.1 Opitutia bacterium UBA7441 | reverse complement strand
GCTGGCCAAACAGCGTAAAGGCACACCTGCCAACTGGAATGTGACACAGGCACATGATTTAAAAACAGACGACAGCGAAAGCGAATCAGGAAAGTAGGCATAATGAAGTATCTGCCAGCAACGAGATTGCTGTTGCACACGACACGAATCTGCAGAGAGAACAGCGAAAAGGATTGTAATGAATAGGTTGAATAAAAAAGTCGCCGCAGAACAGGGCAGTATGGAAAATAGAGCACCCGTAAAAGTTTTGCAGTTTGGCGAGGGAAACTTCCTGCGCGCGTTTATCGATTGGATGATCGATGAGATGAACGGGCAGGGGCTTTTCAACGGCAAAGTGTCGGTGGTGCAACCGCTTGAGTATGGGATGATCGACAAGCTTGCTGAGCAGGATAATCTATACACTTTGCTGCTGCGCGGAGTGCAGGACGGCGAGGTCGTGGTCAGGAAAAAAATCATCGATGTGGTTGAGCGTGGCGTGGATGTGTATGCCCAGTTTGAGGCCTACTTGAAAGAGGCGGAAAATCCGGATTTGCGCATCATTGTTTCCAACACGACCGAGGCGGGAATTTCACTGAGTATGAATGACCGGTCCGAAGATGCTCCTCCGATTTCTTTCCCCGGCAAATTGCTGCGCCTGATGAAGCACCGCTATGACGTTTTTGACGGAGATCGATCCAAAGGATTCCTCTTGTTTCCGTGCGAACTGATTGACCGTAACGGCGATACACTCAAAGCCGTTTTAACGGAGCTGGCCAACGCGTGGTATCCCGAAGATCCGGCATTCCTGAGCTGGCTGGCGGAGCGTAAGAAAAACTGGATCGATTTTAATGCCGGACAGGTTGCTGAGGGGAAAAGCTTGGATGAAGTCTGCGATGCGTTTGCCGCAGAGATTCTGGCGATTGCTTCGGGCACTCCGGCTTGTAATGAAAAAAATGACTATCGTGAAATCGCCATATTCAAGGACGGCGTAACGCTCTAAAGGAGGTGAAAATGAAAAGAAATGATATTGTATTGGCTTGTTGTATGCTGTTGGCTTTGTTGTTGACCGCGACGGTTGTTTCCGGATCCCCAGAGGGGCAGGCGTACTGTCGCTTTGTTCCCGAGCGGTTGGATGATTTTACCTGGGAAAATGATCGGATCGCCTTTCGCATGTACGGCCCGGAAATGTGGACGATTCCTGCGAAGCGCTGCGGCAGCGGGGTTGATGTATGGGTCAAAAAGGTGCGCTACCCCATTATCAACAAGTGGTATAAGCGCAAAAGTTATCATCGGGACGAAGGCGAAGGGGCGGATATCTATAAAGTGGGAAAGACGCTTGGCTGCGGGGGACTCGGGTTCTGGGCGGACGGCAAACTCCAGTTGAATCGTCATTTCGAGAGCTATAAGGTGATCCAAGGCGAAGGGGGTCGGGTCGAATTCGAGCTAACCTACGCTCCGTTGGAAGTCGACGAAAAAACCGTCACGGAGACCAAGCGCATCAGCATGGAAATCGGCAGCAACCTGTTCTCCGTGCGCAATTCTTTCAAGATTTCCGGTGGCGGGTCGCTAACGGCCGCAGTCGGTATTGTGTTGCGCGAGGGTGACGACGAGCTCCGGAACGGCGCAAGATGGATCGGTTACGCCGAGCCGGTTATGCCGAAGAATGGTCAGACCTATTGCGGCGTCATTCTTGGAAAACCCGCATCATTCAAAAAAGCAGATGGTCACGCATTGATGCTTGTTCAGGTTGAGGATGGCGAAACGCTGACATATCACGCGGGCGCGGCGTGGAGCAAAGGGATCGACTTCAAAAGCGCAGCTGAATGGATGGCCTATATGGAGACGCAGGCGTCATTCTTGGAATCGCAATAATAAGCAACACCGGGTAAGGAACAATTATGGATGTACGATATACAGTTGGAAAAAATGAATACAAACGGATGACGACCGATGAATTGCGCGAGGCGTTTCTGGTCGACCTGTTTGAAGCGGGGAAACTGACCCTGCTCTACTGTGAAGTGGAGCGTGCGATTACCGGTGCGGCGGTGCCCACCGGGTGTGCGCTGAAGCTTGAAGCGGGCAAGGAGTTGGCGGCAGACTTTTTCTGTCAGCGCCGCGAAGTCGGGGTGCTCAACATCGGCGGAACCGGAACGGTGACGGTTGACGGAGCGGAGTACGCGATGGAAAACCTCGACGGGCTCTATATCGGGCGCGGCAGCAAGGACATCTCGTTCACCAGCACGGACGCAGCGAATCCGGCGCGCTTCTATCTTATCTCTTATCCCGCACACACCGAATACCCGACGACGCTGGCGAAGAAGGCGGATGCGAATGCGCTGGAGCTGGGGACGGTGGAAGATTCCAATAAGCGCACGATTTATCAGTACATCCACGAAAACGGGATCAAGAGCTGTCAGCTGGTGATGGGCTTTACTGCGCTTGAGCAGGGCAGTGTCTGGAACACCATGCCGTGCCACACACATGAGCGTCGTACCGAGGTATACATGTATTTCAACCTCGATGAAAATTCACGTGTCTTCCATATGATGGGGCCGGGCGATGAGACACGTCACCTTGTGGTTGGTAACGAGCAGGCGGTTATTTCGCCGATGTGGTCCATACACTCTGGTTGTGGCACCCAAGCCTACACCTTTTGTTGGGGCATGGGCGGCGAAAACCAGCGCTTTGATGACATGGATCATATTCAGGTTGGGGATTTGAAATAGACATTAGGAAAAGCATGATGATTAACGAACTGTTTGATTTGAAAGACAAGGTCGTGCTGGTGACCGGCGGAACGCACGGTATTGGTATGGCCGTAGGAACCGTGCTCGGCATGGCCGGTGCGAAAATTTGTGTCAATGGCCGCAGTCAGGAAAAACTCGCGGAGGCGAAGCAGCAATATGCCGCTAACGGGATCGATGCGACCACCGTCGTTTTCAATGTGACCGACGAGGCGCAGGTGGATGCTGGGATTTCTGAAATCGAAGCAGAGGTCGGTTCGGTCGATATTCTCGTGAACAACGCGGGCATCATCAAACGCACCCCGATTCTCGATATGCCGGTGGATGACTTTAAGCAGGTGATTGACGTCGACTTGGTCGCTCCGTTCATAGTCGGCAAGCGCGTGGCCCCGGGTATGATCAAGAAGGGCGGAGGTAAAATTATCAACATGTGCTCAATGATGAGCGTCTACGGGCGCAACTCGGTCTCGGCGTATGCATCCGCCAAGGGAGGACTCAAGCTGCTGACCGCCAACATGTGTTGTGAATGGGCGAAGCATAATATTCAGGTCAACGGCATTGGACCGGGTTACATCGCAACGGCGCAGACGGCACCGATCCGCGAGGGAGGTCATCCGTTCAACGATCTGGTGATGATGCGCACGCCGGCCGGTCGCTGGGGAGAACCGGAAGATATCGGCAACGCAGCTCTGTTCCTTGCCTCGAAGGCCAGCCAGTTTGTGAATGGGCACATTCTCTACGTTGACGGTGGGATTCTGGC
>DLQD01000033.1 GCA_002480015.1 Opitutia bacterium UBA7441 | reverse complement strand
AGGGCGAAAGCCCACTTGTATGAAGCCTCGCACTGAAAATCGAGTGGCAGATTAGGCAGGTCGAGCAGGCGCTCAAGCACCACGATCACATCGCCCATTTCACCGGACTCGTTACCAGTCAGCGCGAGCATACAGTCGGCACGGGAGAGCTCGGCCACGTAGCGCATTTCGTGCGCAGGAAAGCCGTTGATCAAATTTTCATAGACGATCTGCGCATCGGCAAATTGATTCATCGAGCGGAGTATATTGCCCTGCTTCAAACGCGCGAAGTAGAATAAGGGATCCGACGCATAGCGTTCGGCTAGATCATTATGAAGGACCACAGCCTGCGGGTAAAATTCGGCTCCACGGCGCTCGCAGTAGAGCGCAGCTTCGAAGAGTGCCTCTGGCGCGAGCGGACTCTCTGGGTAATTTTCTGCGAGACTGGTGAGGGTCGCCTGCGCAGAAACAAAGTCGCCAACCAGGCCGTGGTAAGCAGCCTCGATCAAATAGGAGCGCTGCGCGGCAGCCGTCGACGCGAACGCTTGCCGCAACTGGGTCAGCACGACCATGCCCGCGTTGGCATCGCCCTCGCGCATGAGCACGCTGCCTTGAAGTAGGAGTATCTCGGTTTTCAGCAAGCGCTTCACTTCAGCGTTGAGCACATCGACTCCACCTTCGGCCTGCACAGGCATCGAGTCGAGCCGAGCGAGCAAGCCGGCCACGCGCTCACCGAGGGCCTCGACCTGCCCCGCCTCCAGCGAGAGATAAGCTTCCAGCCAGCGCAAGCGGATGTCGAGCACGGTTGGCACCGAAGTGGGTGACCAATCTTGTAAACGTAAACGCAGACGCTGCAAAGCACGCTCGGGCTCCCCTGCGGCTTGGAGTGATTGGGCGACATTCCACTCCGCCCGCCAACGCTCAGCCATGCCAATGCTGCCGCTGAAATCGGCCTCGTCCATTAATTGCAAAGCTGCATCGATCGAACTGGAGCGCACCATAGCCGAGATCAGCCGGAGGAAGAGATCTCCATTTCGCGCTGCGCCGCTTTCACGGCTCCGCGCAGCTGTGTAAAAGTCTACCGCATTCGCGTAGTCACGATTCAAAAAGTAGCAGTCCCCGATCAAACGGTTCAAATCGAGCAGTTCGGCGGCGTCCTCTGATTGGTCGCGCAATTGGATCAGAAAATCCGCCGCCGCCCGGTATTGGGGCGGCTTTTTTTCCAGTGCCGCATAGGCTAGCAATCGATAGACATTGGTGATCTCGCTCAACCCGGGGAACTGCTCCAAAAGAATACGGGCGTCACTCTCCGCGATCGTGCGCATTTCGGAATCCTTGAGAGCCAGTTGGCTGCGCAAGTAATACATCTGCCCGAGCAAAGGGTGCGGCTCTGTCTGCGAGATCATGACCTTTAAAAATTGCAACAAATCGGCATCCTGCCCTGTGGCACGTGCCAGTAGCTGCAGGGCGATCCCCATGGCCTCCCGGTTGCGCCCCGTGCGGATCAATTCCTTAAGCGCTGCGCGCCCACTCTCCGAGTCGGCACCGAGAATGATACCCTTGAGTAAGCGTAGCTGCTCCCGCTCACCTGAAGCATAGCCGGCCGATATGTTTTCCAATTCCCGCTCGATCGCGCCAACCGCCTCACCAATACGCCCAAGACTGTAAAGCACCACGGCATACTCTCTTACATAGGGATATGCGCCCGCCTGGCCATCAAACTTGCTGATCTTGGATCTGAGCTCTGCCGCCACGGCCTCGTCAGCCGGGGCGGATAAAATCTTTTGCCGCAAAATGATCCCTTCAAAATGTGATCGCAGCAGCGGCAAATCCGTACTCTGAACGGCACGCCGAAAGGCGGCGGCCGCCCCGGCGGCATCGCCATCCATATCCAATCGCAAGCCCTCCAACAGCGCCAGCCAAGGCACATCTGTAGAAGACAACTGCGATTTCGAAACCTTTGCCAGGGCAGCGCGGAAGGCGGCCTCATCAATATCCCTGCCCCCCTTTCCAAAAATCGCCAGCGCGTAGTAGAGCATGTGCTGCGCCGTCCGAAGGTGGGCAGGCACCGCCTCGAGTTGAACGCAGGCGGCTTCATAGCGAGCCTGCCCGATTAGAGCCTTGGCCAGGCCTAGCTTGAATGTGGATTGCCGCCCCTCCGATCCACCCACCTGGCGTTCGAGCAGAGCGCGATACATCGTCTCCGCCAGCCCTGGCAGCCCGGAATCCAACGCACGTTCGGCACACTCAATCCGCCACTCCAGCCCGATTTCTTCCGAAAAATCCGCCTGCGCGACTCGATCCGCCGTCAGCGGTGCCTGCGCCCGCACAACCCCTGCCCAAAGCAGCGCGAGGATAGAGGCAGCCAAAAGCCGGAAAGGAGTCGAGCGATAAAAACACATATTGATATCGGCATGACAACGACTCTCTCCCCTAGTTGCAAAGTGATTTTCACAGCAAGTTAAGCCTCTACAACGTTTGCGTGAAAGTTGTTTCCTGCGGTGGTCGCTTGGACGTAGCCCTGACGAACGGTGAAGTCGCCGAAGCGTTCGCCCTCTTCACGCTCTTTGGCGTAACTGAGCAGGATGGGCTTGAGCTCGTTTATGATCTGATCATGGGTGATTGAAGTGCGATAGAGCTTGTTGAGACGCTCGCCCTCAAATCCGGCACCCAAATAGAGATTATACTTACCAGGCACTTTGCCGACCAAGCCAATCTCGCCGAGATAGGGTCGACCGCAACCATTGGGGCAACCGGTGGAGCGGATGATAATTTCGTCGTGCAGCAGGCCGGCCTCTTCGAGGATGACTTCCAAATCCGACACCAGACCGGGCAGGTAGCGCTCGGACTCGGCGAGGGCGAGGCCACAGGTCGGCAGCGCCACACAGGCAATCTGACTACGACGCATGCCAGAAGCGGTCTTGTAGCCGTCGAGCTTGTATTGCGCGACCATCGCATCGATGCGTGCCTTGTCTTCCGCAGCGACGTTAGCGATAATTAAATTCTGGTTCCCGGTAAGGCGAAAGTCGCCCGTATGCACCTTAGCGATTTCAAGCATGCCCGTCTTGAGGGGCTTGTCTTCAAGGTCGGCGATTCGGCCGCCCTCGATGAAGAGCCCAAGATGCCATTTACCCTCGAAGCCTTCGCTCCACCCGTAACGGTCGCCGTTGCTGATGAACTTATAGTCCCGCGGATCTTCCAGCTGATAGCCCAGGCGCTTCTCGAGCTCCTGGCGGATCCAGTCCTTGCCGAGACGCTCGACCGTGTATTTGAAACGGGCGTTGCTGCGCTCGACCCGATTGCCGTGGTCACGCTGGATGGTGACGATCTTTTCGGCCACCGCGACTGCTTGATCAGGCGTGCAGAATGCAAGCACATCGGCGAGACGTGGAAAGGTCTTTTCATTGCCATGCGTCATGCCCATGCCCCCACCGACGGTGACGTTGAAACCGACGAGTTGACCAGCTTCCACAAGAGCGATAAAGCCTAGGCAGTTGGCAAAAATGTCGACGTCGTTATAGGGCGGAATGGCTACGGCGATCTTAAACTTCCGCGGTAGATAGGTGGGGCCGTAGAGTGGCTCGACCTCGTCGCCACCGCAGTCTTTAGAACGCTCGGCAGCTTGCGGGACAGTCAGCTTAATCGGCTTTCCGTCGAGCCACATTTCGGAAAAGACCGGCGTTTGTGGTTTGAGGTGGGCATCGATTTCTTCGGTCACCTTCTGGACGGCGGCATGCACCTCAGAAGCGATCGGATTCGGATTACACATCACGTTGCGATTCACATCGCCGCAGGCAGCCAGTGTGGTCATCGCTACCTCATTGCAGGACTGGATGACCTCTTTAAGGTTCCCCTTTAAAATACCGTGCAACTGAAAAGCCTGGCGCGTCGTTAATTTCAGAGTATTAAAGGCGCAGTAATTGGCCAAATCATCCATGACCATCCATTGCTCGGGCGTGCAGACGCCTCCGGGCAGGCAGATACGAGCCAGGAATGAGTAAGCTTTATCCAACTTGTGCTTGCGACGATTGGCGCGCACATCGCGGTCGTCCTGCTGATAGAGGCCGTGAAACTTACTCACTTGCTGATCATCTGCAGCGATCGCTCCCGTGGACGTGTCAGCGATTCCTTCGAGGATTGTGCCGCGCAGGTAATGACTGCGTACTTTGATGCCTTCATTCTTGTGAAGTTGAGGAGCGGATTGGCTGTCGGAAATCATAATTATGTTTTTTAATAAGTGCCTTCTGTTCAGCGACGCAAACGTAGAAGTCGGTCTCGACTAAGAAAATACACAGAGCAAAGTGACTCTTTACTTAGGTTTGTCACTCAAAAACCTAAGAAATGCCCGAAAACACAGAAATAGGCTAGCGTTTCGGTCGATCCGTGCTTTCATACCCTGTTTTTAAAATAGACGCATCATGAGCCAACCCGACCCAGTCGTTCCGAATACAGCGCCCCTCGCACCCGAGCAGGCGGCTTCGCTGAACAGCCTACTCAAAGGCCTCCAAGCCGATCAATTGCTCTGGATCGAGGGCTTCATCAGCGGTCTCCGCGCCGGTTCCGGCAGGGGCTCGTCTGAGGTAGCCGCCCTAGCCGCGCCTTCAGAGGCACCCGCGCTTACCGTGCTCTATGGCACCGAATCAGGTAACTCAGAGAGCTTGGCGGACCTGACCGTCAAGGCAGCCAAAACCATCGGATTCAAAGCCAAGGCGGTCAACATGGCCGACATAAAAGTGCCCAAACTCAGAGATATCGAAAATCTGCTCGTCATCGTCAGCACTTGGGGCGAAGGCGATCCGCCCGAGACTGCAGCAGACTTTTACCAAGACTTCATGGCTGAGAATGCGCCGAGGCTTGTAAACACCCGCTTTTCCGTGCTCGGCCTCGGCGACACCAGCTACGAAGAATTCTGCAAAATGGGCAAGGACTTCGACGCCCGCCTCGAAGCGCTGGGGGCCCGCCGGATATACGAACGCGTCGATTGCGATGTGGACTACGACGATGACTTTGACAAATGGCACAAGGGCGCGCTGGGCGCGCTCGAAGCCGAGTCCCGACCAGCGGCCAACGCTACGCTGGCCGTGCCTGCGGCCACTACAGCGGACCCAGTTAAATACTCACGAAAAAACCCCTACGCCTCCGAATTACTCGAGCGTGTCCTGCTCAATGGCGAAGGTTCCGCGAAAGAGACCATGCACCTCGAATTCAACCTCGAAGGCTCTGGACTCATCTATGAGGCCGGGGACGCGCTCGCCGTAGTGCCACACAATGCGGAGGACGTGGTTGAAGACTTCATCCAGACCAGCAAGCTCGATCCCGAAAGCCCGGTCCTAATCAAAGACCAGGCCTATACCCTACGCCAGGCGCTAACGAGCCAACTCGACATCACCTCGCTCTCCCTCCCGGTCATTAAGCGCTACAACGAAATCGCACAGGATGCGAAACTGGAAAAGCTGCTCAACCCGGACAAGAAGACTGACTTGCAGAGCTATATTTACGGCCGTGAGATTATCGACCTGCTCCACGAGTTCCCAGCTAAAGACATCACGGCCGATGCTCTTATCGGCATCATGCGCAAGCTGCCCCCGCGCCTCTACTCGATCGCCTCCAGCCCAAAGGCACACCCTGGTGAAGTCCACCTAACAGTCGGCGTGGTTCGCTACGACGCCCATGGCCGCACCCGTAAGGGCGTTTGCTCGACTTACCTAGCCGAGCGCATCGCGGCGGGTGAAAAGGCCGACGTTTTCGTCACACCAAACAAGCACTTCAAGATTCCGGCCGATAACGACACGCCCATGATCATGGTCGGCCCCGGCACTGGCATCGCGCCATTCCGCGCCTTCGTTGAAGAGCGCAAGGCGATCGGTGCGAAGGGCAAGAATTGGCTCTTTTTCGGCGACCAGCACTATTTGACCGACTTTCTGTATCAAACCGAGTGGCAAGACTACCTTGCCGATGGTGTTTTGACGAAGCTCGACCTAGCCTTCTCTCGTGATCAAAAGGATAAAGTCTACGTGCAAGACCGCATGCGCGAAAACAGTAAAGAGTTCTACGCTTGGCTAGAAGAAGGTGCGTCTTTCTATGTATGTGGCGATGCCAGCCGCATGGCCACCGATGTCGACGTGGCACTACACGATATCATCGAAAAGGAAGGTGGCCTGAGTAAGGACGACGCCGCTGCCTACGTCAAAAAACTAAAAGACGAAAAACGCTACCTACGCGACGTCTATTAAAGACTCCTAACTAGGGTAACATGCGTAACATGCATGACCGCTGCATCCGTGCAGCCTCCCCAAAAATCCAGCGGGCTCGGATGTATGCAGTACCTACTTTCCTAGATACCACGCCTCAACCAACGCTTTAATCGCCTCGGGTGACTCGGCCGGCTCGAAGCTCAGCGAAGCCGAGTTGATGCAGTAGCGCAACCCGGTTGGCTTCGGGCCGTCAGGGAAAACATGACCTTGGTGTGAGCCGCAGACATTGCAATGCACCTCGACGCGCACCATGCCATAGCTCGAGTCGCGGGTCTCGCCAAGTATGCGCTTATCGATCGGCTGGATGAAACTCGGCCAACCCGTGCCGGAGTCGAACTTATCCGTGCTGCTGAAAAGCGGCGTGTCGCAGCCGATGCAGCGGTAAAGACCGGTCTTTTTATTATCGTGGTAGCGATTCGAAAATGGGCGCTCGGTGCCCTGTTCACGCGCAACGTGGTATTGAAGGTCAGTGAGACGCTCCTTCCATTCCGCCTCAGTGCGTTGAACAGGGTAATCCTCTCCGCTCAAGTCCACATGCGAGGGCAGGCCGCAAGCACTGGCACATTCGTTAAGGTCGACATCAGTCGGCTCAGGGCGCGTCGGATTTTCTGGCATAGCAAAAGTAAAAAGTGCACCGGCCAATAAAACAACGAGTAGCGCAGGGCCGTAGCTGCGTAGGATTGAGGTGGTTTTCATACTAAACAAGTGCAATGAACGTAGAACTTATTCCAACAAATGCAAATTCGGTTGCCGAGAAGTGCAGGGTGTAGGTTTTGTCCCGATCACACAGAAATAATCTTGAAGATCACGGCGCGCTGCGACTTATGTGCTTTATGTCTAAAGTTATAATCATCGGTGCAGGTGGCGTGGGCAATGTAGTGGCGCAAAAATGTGCCCAACTTCCCGAAGTATTCACAGAGATCGTACTGGCCTCACGCACCGTCGCTAAGTGTGAGTCCATCGCCGCCGACGTGCTCACCAAGACAGGTGTTACCATCCGCGCCGTAGCGCTCGACGCGGACGATGTCGCCGCAACGACGACTTTTCTCAAAGCCGAAGCCCCCAAACTCATTATTAATGTCGCCCTGCCCTATCAGGATTTGGCACTGATGGACGCGTGCCTCGCCGCCGGCGTGCACTACATGGACACGGCCAACTACGAGCCACCGGAAGAGGCCAAGTTTGAATACAAATGGCAGTGGGCCTACCAAGACCGTTTCAAAGACGCCGGCCTGACCGCCCTGCTCGGCTCCGGCTTCGACCCCGGCGTGACCAACGTATTCTGCGCCTATGCCCAGAAACACCTCTTCGACGAAATCGAAACGATTGATATCCTCGATGCCAATGCGGGTAACCATGGCTACCACTTCGCGACCAACTTCAACCCCGAAATCAATATCCGCGAGATCACAGCAAATGGCCGCTACTGGGAAGCGGGCGAATGGAAGGAGGTCGAACCGATGAGCGTACATCAGGTCTATGACTTTCCTGTCGTTGGTGAGCAGGACGCCTACCTCCTCTATCACGAGGAACTGGAGTCGCTCTGCCAAAACATCAAAGGCCTCAAACGAATCCGCTTCTGGATGACCTTTTCTCAAAAATATCTGACTCACCTCAAGGTGCTCGAAAACGTCGGTATGACTTCAATCGAACCCATCGACTTCAAGGGGCAGAAAATCCAGCCAATCGAGTTTCTCAAAGCCGTCCTCCCCGACCCCGCCAGCCTGGGTCCACGCACAAAGGGTAAGACCTGTATCGGCTGCGACATCGTTGGCATGAAGGACGGAGAGAAGAAGCGTATCTTCATCTACAATACCTGCGACCACGAGGAGTGCTATGCGGAAGTCTCCAGTCAGGCCATCAGCTATACCACGGGTGTGCCCGCCATGATCGGTGCCCAAATGATTCTCAAAGGCCTCTGGAAAGAGCCCGGCGTCTGGAACATGGAACAACGCGACCCCGACCCCTTCATGGAGGAGCTCAACCTCCGCGGCCTCCCCTGGCACGTGGTCGACCTGCCACTCGAAACGTAGCGCTTGTAGACGGCGACGCGATTATCCTATCGCCCGTAGAAATTGCCGTGGGTTTCTCATAATTAACTTTCACTACTCTCAAAAGAATCCGACCTCCTAGAGTGACTAAACATAATGTAACTTGCGCATTCAGAAGCCTCGCCGTTAATATCTCGTAAAGACTTGTCAATCAATCACATTGGGCGAACTAATCCAATAACTTCACCCCACACGGAAGCTGCCGTCCGCAAAGAACGGAAAGAACGCGGAATATAAGTCAGAAGTTCGAGGTTAACGATCAGTATTTGTTCAGTATAATTCTTATAAACTGGTCTAAACTGGGGATTATAGCGAAGGTAGAAAACCGTCATCTCGACGTCATCCGGCAAAGAAAAACCCCTAAGCCTCAAAGACTTAGGGGTTTAAAAAATGGAGTGAGTGAAGAGGTTCGAACTCTCGACATCTACCTTGGCAAGGTAGTGCTCTACCAACTGAGCTACACTCACTTTTGTTAACGAAGCCGGTAGAATCCATAAGCGAATTCTTATGTCAACGCGTTTTTTAGAAAAATTAACCGCCACATTCGACCAGTACTCTTACTTCAAATCGAGATCGAGCAGCAACTTGCGGCGGACTGCATCGGGCAGCGGAACCAGATCGTTTTGACGTAGGCTGGCGGCTACATCATCATTAAGCAGTTCACGAACCACCGGACGAAGCTTCAATTCATCCCTCTCATTATAGACTATGTAAAAGGCCAGGCTGATCGGATAGTCGCCGTAATGCACATTATCTTCGGAAGGACCGAAGGCAGGCGCACCTTCTTCTTCCGAGACCATGAGGACTTTGACCTGACTCTTCTCAGATAGATTGGACAGGATTGCGATGGAGGCGGCATCCGAACGAAGTAAATCCTCAATCTCCGAATCTTTAACCATGGCTACGTTGGGTTTCATCACCCCACCCTTGAAAACTGTATATCTAAAGAGTTCGAGGGCGATACCCCCTTCTCGGGTGCCGGCCAGCGGCTTTATATTCCGATTCCCCCATCCGGAGAGATTCATATCTCCCCAAGTGTTGAAATTGTATTCTTCATTGGAGCCGAAGATACCTCCAAGGTATGGCAGACTGATCTCGTCGATAGGATTACTTTCATTAACGGCGATCACTGCCACATCGTAAACAAAGGGATAGACACTGAACTCTTGTCGAGGCACTTCGTCCCCATCAGGGACTGCGATAATGGCGAGATCGATCTCATCCGAGCGGAGGCGGTCGAGTGCGGGCAGACTGCCGATGCTGTCGATGGTGAAAGTCAAGTCGTTGTCCTCACCGTAAACTTCGAGCGGTGCTTCAATATAGTCGGCGAGCAGATCGGAGGCAGCGATGCGAATCTCCTCAGCCTCTAATGAAACCAAGACAGGAAGGAGTAAGAGTAAGAGTATTTTGCCGAGATTCATGGTCAATCGTCGTTGAGGGGTATCAATAAACTACAGGTCAATACTCATTTCTGAATGCTGAAACGACAGAGTCAAATGAATAGCTAAAAGGCGCTCAGTTAGTTCTGGACGTCTAGCTCCGGCCACTGAATGAGTTTGCGATGGAGTGTGCGGCGGCTGATGCCCATCAGCTCGGCCGCGTGCGTGCGGTTTCCATTGGCTTTAATCAGGGCGTTGCGGAGGAGGCGCTTCTCATTTTCTTCACGGCTGAGGGTGGGACTACTGGATAGTGGCTGAGGATCAGCTGCGGTCTCCTTCACATTTTGGTATTTGGGGTCGAGGTCGTATTCAGTGACCTCGTTGCCGCGCTTGAGCACGACCGTGTTTTCGCAGAAATTGCGTAATTCACGGATATTCCCTGGCCAACGATAGTCACAGAGGACCTTAACAGCCCCCTCGCTTAGTTGAATCGATGGCAGTTCGTTCTCAACGGCAAAGTAATTGATGTAGTGGTTGAGCAGCACCGGGAGATCCTCGGGGCGCTCACGCAAGGGCGGTAAAATGATGGTGACGACATTAAGCCGGTAGAGAAGGTCTTCTCGAAACTCGCCCCGCTTCGCCATCTCGCTAAGGTTGCGATTGGTCGCGCAGACGAGGCGAACATCCACTTTAACAGGTTTGGAGCTCCCAAGGCGCTCGAAGCTGCGGGTCTCGAGAAAGCGGAGGAGTTTAACCTGTGTTGAAGCGTCGATCTCCCCGATTTCATCGAGAAAAAGCGTGCCGCCATCGGCCGATTCGAAGCGGCCAACACGGCGCTCGGTGGCTCCGGTGTAGGCGCCTTTTTCGTGACCGAAAAGCTCACTCTCCAGTAGATTGGCAGCGAGCGCAGCGCAGTGAACAGGGACGAAGGCCTGACGCGAGCGGTTGCTGTTCTGATGAATGGCTTGAGCAATGAGCTCCTTGCCCGTGCCGGTCTCGCCTTCGAGCAAGACGGTCGCTTTCGAGGGCGCGACGAGTTTGACCTTGTCGAGCACGTCAGAGAGTCCTGGGGAGTTGCCCACAATTCCATCGAAGCTGTATTTCTTGTCGAGGCGCTCGTGCAGGACAACGTTTTCGGCCTCGATCCAGCGGCTTTGCAATGCGCGCTTGATCAGGATTTCCAGCTTCTCCAAGCTCACTGGCTTCGTCAGAAAATCGAAGGCTCCACGGCGCATAGATTCGACAGCTGTCTCCACGTTGCCGTAAGCCGTCATCATGATGCAAATCGGACGATTGGGCAACGTGATCGCACGATCGATCACCTTGAGGCCCGATTTGCCCGCCATGCGGAGGTCGGTCAGAATGACGTCGAAGGTCTCCGCCTCCATCAGGTTAAAAGCTTCATCCGCCCCCGAAGCCATGTAAACCTCATACTCCTCTTCCAGCGCGAGGCCGAGCCCCTCACGTGTGTTTTTCTCATCGTCGACGATTAAAATAGTTGCTGGCATGTGAGACAATAAGGCACATTGCACTGAATAATGCAATATTCGGATTGCCATGAAACCTATGCTTTTCTGCCTTGTCAGTTCCTCTACTGGCAACCGAGCTGCTAGTATGAGCTAAAAACTATGAGCCAAGATTTACACTCACCCGAAATTGAAGAACAACTACAAGTGGCGATCCGATGGATCCCCGCCTTGCGCAAAGAGATCGGCCGCGTCATCGTCGGCCAACATTACTTGGTCGACCGCCTCCTCGTCGGGCTGCTCGCCAACGGTCATGTGCTCCTCGAAGGTGTGCCCGGCCTCGCTAAGACCTTGAGTATCCGTACCCTTGCCACCGCCACAGCAGCGGATTTCAAGCGTATCCAATTCACGCCAGACCTGCTGCCGGCTGACATCATTGGTACACTGATATACAGCCCAAAGGAAAACACTTTTCACACTCGCAAAGGACCGATCTTCGCTAATTTAATCCTCGCCGACGAAATCAACCGTGCGCCCGCCAAAGTGCAAAGTGCTCTCCTTGAAGCCATGCAGGAGCACCAGGTGACGATCGGCGACGAGACCTATAAACTACCCGAGCCCTTCCTCGTGCTGGCTACGGAAAACCCCATCGACCAGGAAGGCACCTATCCACTGCCCGAAGCGCAGGTTGACCGCTTCATGCTAAAACTTAAAGTCGGCTATCCGAGCCGCGAGGACGAACGCGCCATCCTCGACCGCATGTCCTCAACTGCGCCGAATCTAAACGTCGACGCAGTGACCACGCTTCACGCCATCCGCGATGCCCGCCAGTATGTAAATAAAGTCTTCGTCGACCCAAAAATCCGCGACTACATCGTCAACCTAGTTCTGGCTACGCGCGATCCCGCCCAATATAAACTCGAGCTCGGCCAGTACATCCAGTTTGGCGCCAGTCCCCGCGCCACGATCAGCCTCACACTCGCCGCCAAAGCCTGGGCCGTTATGCACGGCCGCGCCTATGTGATTCCACAGGACATTAAGGAAATCGGAATGGATGTGCTCCGCCACCGCGTGATCCCCTCCTATGAGGCCGAGGCCGAAGAGATCACCAGCGAAGATCTCGTCCAATCAATCTTCGACGCCGTAGCAGTGCCTTAACCAGATGTGAGATCCATGATACGCGATTCGAGATAAAATTTCTAACCCCGCATCCCGTATCCCGCATCCCGTATCCCGCATCCCGTGAACACATCTGACATCATCAAAAAAGTCCGCCGACTCGAGATTCGCACCCGGCGACTCGTCACCGACTCGGTGACGGGGGCTTATTACAGCTCCTTCAAAGGCCGCGGGATGGACTTCGAGGAAGTGCGCGAATATGCTATCGGCGACGACGTGCGCACGATCGACTGGAACGTCTCAGCGAAGATGGACCGTCCCTTCGTTAAAGTCTTCCGCGAAGAACGTGAGCTCACAATCATGCTTTTGATCGATCTGAGTGCCTCCGGTATTTTTGGATCGGTGGAGCAAAGCAAGCGAGAACGCGCCGCTGAGATCGCCAGCGTCATCGCATTTTCAGCATCGCAGAATAACGACAAGGTCGGTCTCCTCCTCTACACAGACGAAGTCGAGCACTACATACCGCCGAAGAAAGGCCGCCGCCACATACTCCGTGTGATCCGCGACATCCTCTTTTTTCAACCAAAGGGTAAAGGCACCCATCACAAGTCCGCGCTCGACTACCTCAACCGTGTGCAGCGCCGCAAGAGCGTCGTCTTTCTCATCTCCGACTTTCTGGAGAGTGACTCGTCTGACAACAACTCTCCACTTCCCACTTCCCACTCACCACTCTTCTCGACCCTCGCACTGACCCACCAGCGGCACGATCTGGTGAGCATCGCCCTAAGCGACCCGCGCGAATACGAACTACCAGAGGTGGGGCTCATCACTCTCGAAGACGCCGAGACCGGCGAGATGGTCGAAATCGACACCAGCAACCGCAGGACTCGTGAGCGCTATGCACAACTCGCCAGAGAACGCCGCGAGCGCTTCCAGACCGGCATGCGAAAGAAGGGTCTCGACTGGATTGAAGCCCACACCGACCAGCCCTACCTGCCCGCCCTGCGCCAACTCTTCGCCCGTCGCGCAAGCCGACACTAATTCGAAATGCGGACACCCTGAAATTGTGAAATGCTGAAAATCATATCACGTATCCCACTTTACAAAAATGTTTCTCGCCCAGATTCCAGCCACACCACAGCTACCGCCACTCCCGGAAGGACCGGCACTCGATCGTGTGCGTGGGCCCATCGAGATTCCGGCTTACGAGCCTTGGCAAATCGCACTGGCTGTCGGCTGCGGTATTCTCTTGTTTGGCCTACTAGTCTGGCTCTTTTTACGGACACGTAAAAAATCGACAACTGCGCTCTCACCCTACGATGCGGCCATGGGTGAACTGGACGCTGCGGCGCAACTGACCACCGAGGACGACGACCGCTTCGCCGTGCTGAGCTCGGGCGCACTTCGCCGCTACCTCGAAGCGAGTCTCAATCTAAGCTTCAGCGCGTGCACCAGCGAGGAGTTCCTTCGCAGCCTGAAGGTCGACACGCGCTTTGATGCGGGTTTTCAGAGTCAACTCGGCGAAGTGCTCGCCGCTTTTGATCGCGTAAAATTCGCCAGCCATACGATCCGTCCTGATGAACGTACCCAACTGACGGATACGGTGCGCCGACTCATTGAGCAGTCGCACCATGAACAATCCGAGAAAGGAGACAGCCAGTGAGTTTTTTCCAATTTTCCGATCCTGCATTCTTCTTCCTACTCCTCTTACTGCCGATTCTCGCCTGGTGGGCGGGCCGAATGGGCCCAGAGGCCGCCGTCCGCTTTTCCAGCACGGCACTGGTCAAAGCGGTCAGCCGCCATCGCCACAGCCGCCCCGGCAAATTCCTCTTTGGCCTCCGCCTGCTGGCACTGGCCGCCCTCATCGCGGCACTGGCACGGCCGCAAATCGGCCGGATGAACGACAGCATCGAGGCCGAAGGTATCGATATCGTTGTGACACTCGACCTCTCCGGCTCGATGCGCGCACTCGACCTTTCGACTCGCGACGACATCGTCACCCGTTTGGACGCCGCCAAGCGAGTCGTCGAAGACTTCATTGGCAAGCGCGAGTTCGACCGCATCGGCTTGGTCGCTTTCGCGGCCAATGCCTACGTCGTCAGCCCGCTCACACTCAACCACGACTGGCTCAAGCGGAACCTCCAGCGCCTTGAACTCGGCGAGATCGATGGTGGCGGCACCGCGATCGGGACGGCCCTCGGGGCAAGTGTCAACCGGCTGCGCGACCACGAAGCCCGCAGCCGGATCGTCATCCTCCTGACCGACGGCGAAAATAACGCTGGTGCCGTCTCCCCAATCGCCGCTGCCGAGGTCGCGAAAACTCTCGGAGTCAAAGTCTACACGATCGCCACAGGCAAGAAGGGCCGCGTCCCGATCCCCGAGACGGATCGACAAGGCCGCGTCGTCCGCGACAGCGACGGTGCGCCGATCTATCGTGGCCGCAGCGATAACTCCAACTACGACGAAGCCGAGCTGACCGAAATCGCCTCGCTGACAGGCGGCCGCTTCTTCAGTGCCACCGCAGACGGCGACCTGGAACGAATTTACGACGAAATTGATACATTAGAGACGACTACGGTCCAGTTGCGCTCCTACGCCACCTTAAGCGAGCTCTTCGTCTGGCCGACCGGCCTCGGCCTTCTCCTGCTCGGTTTGGAGTATCTGCTTCGTAACACCCGCTACCGACGTCTACCATGAGTTTTGAAGAACCCATCTGGCTCTACCTCACACCGTTGCTGTTCCTAATCTTCGGCAGTATCCTCGTGTATGGCTCCCGGCGGCGCGATGTCTTGCTCGGTCAGTTCGCGGCCAGTCGTCTACTCGATCAGTTGACCGCACAAGCCAGTTTCTCCCGAGCTTGGATCAAGGGCGCCTGCGGCCTCTTAGCCGTGGCCGCTATCGGCCTGGCTCTTGCGCGCCCACAATACGGCGTCGAATGGTCGGAACGCAAAGCGCGCGGCCTCGACATCGTCTTCGTGCTTGATAGCTCAAAAAGTATGCTCGCCACCGACCAGCGCCCCACTCGACTGGATCGTGCCAAGCTAGCGATCATCGATCTGGTCGAGCGCCTGAAGAGCGACCGCATCGGCCTCATCGCATTTGCGGGACAGGCTTTTCTGCAGACACCCCCCACCCTCGACTACTCCGCCTTTCGCGAGAGCCTCGATGCGATCGATCCCCACATCATGACTAGCGGTGGCAGCGATCTGGGCAATGCCCTCAAAGAAGCGGCCGAGGCCTTCCCTTCCGAGAATAATGTTAAAGTCGTCGTCCTCCTGACCGACGGTGAAGACCTAGGCGGCAAGGCGCTCGAGGCGGCCAATGCGGCACATGAAGAGGGCATCCAAGTCTTCGCTATAGGCATCGGCACGCCTGAGGGCGAATATCTGAAAATTCGCAACGAAGGAGGGATCGAAGAGTTCGTCCGCGACACGAGCGGACAGCCCGTTCGGAGCCAACTTGACGAGAGCACCCTGCAGCAAATCGCTCAAATCACCGGCGGCAGCTACAGCCGCTTGAGTAGCGAGTCGCTGAACCAGCTCTATAACTCCGTCATTGCCACACTTCCCCGCGAGGAACGTGAATCCGAAATGCAAGAAATACGCATCGAACGCTTCCAGTGGGCGCTCTCCGCAGCTGCGATCTTACTTGTATTGGAAACTCTGATACGCCTTCGCCGCAGCGCCGCTATCCACACGAGCTTGGCCTTTGTGGCTGCACTCTCATTTAGCCCAGTCGACGCGCACGCACAAGGCGCCGAACCATCGGACGCACGCAGCCTCTACAACTCCGCCTATGAATCGCTCAACGCGGGCGATTACGAAGCCGCCAACCAACTCTACGAAAGCGCACTCTCACAAAGCAAAGATCTGAACTTCCAGCGCGACGCGCTCTATAACATGGGGCACGCCACCTACCAACAAGGCCGCCGCACCTACGAAAGCGGCGACCCACAAGCCGCACTCGACCAAATCAAAAAAGCCGAGCAGCTCTTCCACTCCGCCCTTGAGGTCGATCCCGACGACCCATCCATCTCTGGAGACCTCGAACAAATCGCCCAGGTACGCGGGGCCATCGAAAAGTTGTTAGAGCAACAAGAAGAGCAGCAACAAAACGAGTCAAGCAAACCACAGGATTCAGAAGACTCCGAGGACTCAGACCAATCGGATCAAAATCAAGACCAACAAGGCGATCAGAGCGATCAAGAGGAAGGTCAGGAAGGTGACAACTCCGAGCAGAACGAACCGGGCGACCAGGGCGCACAAGATGAAGAAGGGCAACCGGGCGAGCCAAACGACGACGCACCCCAGGAAGAGCCGAGCGACGCCCAAGGGACCCCCGACCAAGAGCAGGACGGCGAACAATCCCAGGGCGCTCCACAGGAATCGACCGAAGATCCGGTTGACGACATCCCGCAGTCCCAGGCTGGCGAGGAGAATGAAGACGCCTCCGAACCAAACGAGCAGGCCGGCAGGCCGGAGCCCACCGAGGATGAGGCTGGCGAAGCAGGTGAAGCGGCTGGCAGCAGCAGTGAACCGGTCGAAGGCATGACTGAGGCTGAAGCGGCTGCTCTGCTTGACTCACTTCGCGGCAAAGAAACACTCCTCCCCTTTATTGATCAGCCTCGCGGCGGACGCCAGCGCGATATTCGTGATTGGTAATTTTTAGCTATGCAACGTTTCCACTTCATCACCTTCATCGTCCCTTGTTTCATGCTGCTTTCTGCTTCAGCGGAACTCAGCGTGACGACCGTCTTCAATCCCCCACGCATCGCAATGGGCGACCGGGCACAATACGTCGTCGAGATCAAAGAAACCAGCAACAGCAAGCAGCCCGATGTGGATCGCATCACCAGTCTGCCCATCTCACAGACTGGTGGTCTCGAACTCTCCAATGGGCGAACGTCGAGCAGCCAGCAAACGAGCATTATCAACGGTGTGGCCGAGTACAGCGTGACTCAGCAGCTCATTATCGATGCCAAGCCACCGCGCGTCGGTTCCTTCGAGATCCCCACCTACACCTTCCAATACAAAGGACAAACACTCCGTGCACCTGCCGCCACCCTCAGCGTCGTCGAGCGCCCAACCGATGCCGCCCCGACAACTGACGAGCTGATCTTCCTCAAGACTGATACGCCCGATCAGCTCTACGTAGGCCAGACCACCCTCATCCAACTCAAGCTCTACATCTCCGAGGGCGTCCGACTGTCCGCGCTCAACAGCTTCGACCGCAGTGCCGACGCCTTTACGATGAGCGAACTCCCCGACAGTCAGGAAAGCACCGAAATCTATAACGGCCGCCGCTACCGCGTCCTGACTTGGCCGCTCACCATCACCCCCATCCAGACCGGCGAGCAGGACTTGAATTTTCAATTCACGGTCTCCGCCCAAGTGCCCGGCCAGAATAACCGCCGCGACCCCTTCGGTGGACGCGGCCTCGGCAGTAGCATCTTCGACGATTTTTTCGGCCGTAACGAGCGCTTCACCGTCTACACCGAACCGACCCAAGTCGAGGTCCTAGCCCTCCCCACTACAGACCAGCCGTCCAGCTTCACCGGTGCGATCGGCGACTTTGCGATGGAGGTATACACTGACCGCCAAAGCACTCAGGTCGGCGAGCCGATCATGCTCTCGATCGAGATTGCGGGTAAGGGCAACTTCGACCGGATCAACGGCCCGAGCATCCCTGATAGTCGGAACTGGCGCAGCTATGAGCCCGAATCCAACTTTCAGCCTCGTTCGCCCGAAAACGCACTGCGTGGCAAAAAGCGCTTCGACTACGTCATAATCGCCAACCAAGCAGGCACACTGGAAATTCCGGGGCTCGAATTTGCCTACTTTGAACCAGAGGCCAAGCGTTACACCCGGCTCAACTCACCGCCGATTCAAATCGAGGTCAGCCCCTCGAACAAACCGGTGACCGCGCCAGCACCAAGCGTGCCAGCTAACGACATACGCAGTATCGAAGCCCTACCCCTACAAAAAGAACTCAGCGTGGAGGAGGCGCTCTTCACCCTCGACTACCAGCCAAAACCGACGCGGCAGAGCGGCGATCCGCTGCACGACTCCCGCTTCTGGATGGTCAACACAGGCACCGCACTCGCACTAGCCCTCCTGGCCTACAAGCTACGCCGCAAGCGACGCCTCGCCGAAGATCGTGCTTTCGCCGAGCATGTGCAGGCCAAGAATGAACTCAAGGTCGCCACCAAAGCCGCCCTGCAGGCGGTGGAAGCCGAAGTATTCTACGCTCGGGCGCAGAGTGCCATGCGCCTCGCGCTCACCGCTCGCACACGACTCAACCTGCGCACGGCCTGCGTCGACCAGATCACCGCAACTATGCAGAGCGAAGGCCTCTGCGCCGAAAACATTGAATCCACTCGTACGCTCTACGCTAGCGCCGATGCCCTCCGCTTCGCCGGCACGAAACCGGAAGCCGATCTGTCCGCCTCCAAGCAAGCGTTAGAAAGGATTTTAAAATCAATATGAAACTGATAAAATATTTATTCTTACTATTAGGACTCACATGCATAGCGGGCGCAGTACAACTCTACGCCAACGACTTCGAATCCGGAATCGACGCGTATCACAAATCCCAATACGTCGAAGCCGTCACGGCTTTCGAGCGAGCACTTAGATCCGACAAGAGCGCGGCGGCTCACCATAACCTCGCGCTCACCTACTTCCAACTCGGCGAGGCGGCCAAAGCCGTCTGGCAACTGGAACAAGCTGTCCGCCTCGATCCGCTCAACGAGAGCTATCTCTTTAAACTCGGCACACTCCGCCAACAACTCGGCCTCTACGAACTCCCAGCCAAATGGTGGCAAAGCGCCGCCAGAGCCTTACCCCAGAGCACTTGGATCTGGGTCGTATCGATGAGTGCATGGCTCCTACTCGCTGCGATTGTCCTGCCTCGCATCAGCGGCAGGAATCGCCCCATCATACTCAAAATCCTAATGAGCCTCGCTGTGGTCGGCATTTTACTAGCGATTGCCGCGCTCGATATCCTGACCACGCAGCAAGCCTCCGGAGTTATTGTGAGCGAAGACGCCACGATCATGCACCATGCCCCCGCGAGCGGCGCGCCCGAATCGGGCCTCGCCCGTCCTGGCGAGCGAGCCCACCTCCTCGACAAGCATCGCGACTACCTGAGAATCAAGACTGAAGCAGGGATCACCGGCTGGGTAAGTGCGGACGCACTAGGGGTGTTGTAGCTTTCATGTGGAGACCTGTCGAGCTCGACCAAATGGACGTCGCCCCTAACATAAGTGGAATAATTTCACTCTGTTTCAATTTTTACCCTCTACTCCCCCTAGGACTATTGGTATCAGCAAAAGCTACCCGAAAACCTGCCGTCGCAGTCCCTGTATCACCGC
>DLQD01000049.1 GCA_002480015.1 Opitutia bacterium UBA7441 | reverse complement strand
CCTGCGGAGTGTCTGACAAGATTGGGGTATCATCCTCAGTGTTGGCTTGGTAGAAACGGAGCGTTATGAAATTCAGCCCCAACACATTAGGATTCATAAGCATCGTGCTGGCTGGCACGATGATGAATGCAGAAGCCATCACTATCACCACCGACACCTTCTGAAAAATCGTGGTGGCTCAGCCGCCGCGATAGAATAGCACTCCAATGAGCACGCAAATCAAGAGCGAAACCCTCAACGCTGCCTGGGCGGCGAACACGGCCTACTTCGAATACACGTCCGCCGCCAATCCGAGAATGCCACAGATCGAGATCGAAGCTTTTCCGGCGGCATTGCATGAGATCGATGAAACGAAGATCATCCCGCTCGATTTGTCGGCGGCGATGCAGACCTCGTATCCCTGTACCGGCCCGAGTCTGCTGGCGAATTTCATTCACATCAATGCCGGCGAATCGCTGCGAACCGATTCTTGTTCCGCGTCGCAGGTGTTTTTCTGTATCAGAGGCAAAGGCCGGTCCGATTCGGAAGACGGCACGGTGACTTGGAAGACCGGCGACTACTTTGCCGTTCCGGGCGGCGTCTCATTTGAACATTCGGCCGCCGAAGACACCGCATTTTACTGGGTCAACGACGAACCGCTGTTCCGCTATCTCGGAGCAAAGCCCGACGCCGCTCGATTTCGTCCGGTATTCTACAGCCATGAATGCCTCGAGGGCGAACTCGCCAAAGTCCGCGCCGAAAACGAGGGCAAGGACAAGAATCGCAACGGCATCCTGCTCGCCAATGTCGATTGCCCGCTCACCAAAACCGTGACTCATACGATGTGGTCGCTGTACAACTTGCTTCCCCGGCAGAGTCGTCAGAAAGCGCATCGGCACAATTCGATCGCGCTCGATTTGTGCGTCACCGCAGGACCCGATACCTACACCCTGATTGGTCGCAAGCTCGACGCCGACGGCAATATCGTCGATCCGGTCAAGGCCATGTGGACTCCTGGGTCGGTATTCGTCACTCCACCGGGCTGGTGGCATTCGCATCACAACGAGTCGGACCAGGACGCCATCGTGCTGCCGGTGCAGGACGCCGCATTGCACACTCAGATCCAGACGCTCGATATCCAATTCGCCCGCGGCTACTAGTTTACTGGTTCACCTCGCAAGCCCCTATCTAATCCTCACACGATGCTCTCCGAACACCTCACTCAAAAAGCAAATTCCTCGCAGTAATGAAGAAAATTTAATTTATAAGTCGTTGAGGCTGTAGATAAAGCTGTGGTGCGGCACGAAAAACCCCGCACACCGGTCTGTCTTTGTGTCGCGTCTGAACCCGAAATAGACTGCCCTTGACCACCCCCCCAGATTACCATCATGCCCACCATAAAATCGCACCTTCAAACCAGTCTCACGGGCGCGTGCCCGGAAAGCCAGAAAAGCAATTTTTTATCAACAAATATGGAGGATGTGATGCCAAAAATTTTGCTAGTCTATCGCGTATTTTTGATTGCCATCTTATTGTGGGGTGGGCTTGCGGTTTCCAATGCCAGTGCAAATCCGCCCAAACTCGTTGTATTCATCACCATCGATCAGCTGCGCGGTGACATGCCCTGGCGCTTCGCCCATCGATTTGGTGACGGTGGTTTCAAATATCTGATCGACAAGGGCGCCACATACACCAGCGCGCATTACCAGCACTCGACAACATTTACCGCGGTGGGTCACGCAAGCTTGGCGACCGGAGGCAATGCTATTCAGCATGGCCTTGCCGGTAACGATTGGCATGACACGGCAACCGGAAATCACGTCTATTGCGTTGAGGACGATCGCCACACGATCATTGGTAAAGAGGCAGAGGCCCACTCAGGGACTTCTCCACGCAACTTGACCTCGTCGACCTTCGGCGACGAGGTCGTATTGGCGACAGGTGGCAAGTCTCGCGTCTTCTCTGTGTCAATCAAGGACCGCGGCGCAATCTTGCCAGGAGGTCATCTCGGAAAAGCGTTCTGGTACTCCTCAAGCAGCGGAAAATTCGTGACTAGTACGTATTATTATTCGGAGTACCCCGCATGGGTGACAGCATGGAACAAAGCCGGGCACGCCGATGCTTACAAGGACAAGGAGTGGGCACTGCTCAATGACCGGTCCACTTACATCTATGGTGACCAAGACGATAAAGCCTGGGAGAAATCATACAAGAAACTTGGTAAGACTTTTCCGCACCCGTTGGGAAACGAAGATGCAAAGTCCTACTACGCCGGCTTGCGTTACGCACCCATGGGCGACGAACTGACCCTCGCTTTTGCTAAAGAGCTGGTCAATCAGGAGAAGCTTGGCGAAGGTCCAACCACTGACGTTCTGGCTGTTAGCTTTTCAGCCACCGACTACATCGGCCACGCCTTTGGCCCAGACAGCCTTGAAGCTGAAGACAATCTTCTGCGGATCGATCGTACCCTGGCGGAGTTCTTCAAGTTCCTCGACGACCAGTTCGGTCTGTCGAACGTGCTCATCGGCCTCTCTTCGGACCATGGAATAGATTCTGTTCCGGAACGCACGCAACACCTCGGCTTGGCCGCCGGGCGCCATCGACCCGATGACTTTATCGGTGTAGTCAACGAGGGTTTGAAGAAACGGTTCGACGTTCAGGAAAGTCTGGTGAAGGCATTCTGGAACCCAAGTCTGTATTTAGACCTCGAGGCTGTAAAGCAGGCCGGGATCGAGGTAGAAACCGCTGAGATCGCGCTGAGAGAAGAAATCATGAAAGTTCCAGGAGTCCGTTTCGCCGCCACGCGCTCCGATCTGCTCAAAGGCACAGTTACCGACGAACCTATGCATGCGAAGTTGCAGCGCGCATTCCATCCGACTCGATCGGGCAACGTTCTTTTCGTCCAGGACGTCGGATGGTACCTCTATCCCAAGGCAGATGAATTCTCCGCCATGCATGGCTCACCGTACAGCTACGACACCTACGTGCCAGTGATGTTTGCCGGGCACCAGGTGAAACGCAAGGTGGTCGACAGGGCGGTTGCTCCCGAGGACGTGGCCTCGACCATTACAACGTATCTCGGACTGAAGCCGCCATCGGGCTCTACTGGCACACCACTGGTCGAAGTCCTTGAAGGGCTTCGAGACTGATCCACCCAGTCAACCCCCTTATCACCCCATGAAAGCCTCTCCGGACACCTCACGCAAAAAGCAAATTCCTCGCAGTGGCTTGGAAGGACACCAACTGATGCTGCGCCGCCGCAGGTAGGCATTAACCATCTTAATTTTCAAAGCCCGCTTCCTTCAC
>DLQD01000145.1:8147-25950 GCA_002480015.1 Opitutia bacterium UBA7441 | reverse complement strand
TGTCGCATCCAATGCGAAGAAGCCTACATAACAAGCTAGGATCGCACTGCCCGAGAGCAGAAAAAATCGCACCAGAGTATTTCGCATATAAAAAAGCCGCCCAGCGAACTGGGCGGCTAGTAGTTATTGGAGAAATATTCTAAATTAAAAATTTAGAAATCAACACTGATCGTGCCGGGAGCACCACCTGTGGCCTCAATGGCCACTCCTTGAGTAATGGTGGCTGGATATGTTTCGCCAGCGACTGGATTAAGCGTCTTTACATACTTATCGGTACCAACCAGTTCTGTTTGAGCTGCTACTGTAACGCCGTTTTCGATGAAGTACTGATCCGCCGCCGATGCGAGCTGACGAAGGTTATTAGTGATTGCCTTCGTTTGCGAAGTTTCACGAACCTTTTGGAAGGCGGGGATGGCCATTGCAGCGAGAAGGCCGATGATAACGACCACGATCATGATTTCGACGAGGGTGAAACCCTTTTTGTTTGGAGTATGCATGATGATATACCTTATTTTATTATGATGTATTGTATACTGATGTTCGTGGAGAATCCCGAACACGCTTAAGACAATAGACTCACGCAAAAAAGCCAATCAAAAACTTACCTATCAAGGATTTAACAAATTATTTAAACTTCTGAGGACTCGCCAAGATACCATAGGTGCTCAAACGCTGCCGTCCGCAATATCTGGATAATGCGTGGCAAAAACCATCTTCCCCCCCGAGGATGGGACAACGGAATCGACTTCCACCCGGATTTCTTTACCGATCCATTTCCGTCCGTTGTTGACAACTAGCATGGAGCCATCGGGTAAATAGCCGATCGCTTGCCCGGCGTCCTTGCCCGGGCGGACTAACTCCACATTAATCCGCGTACCAACAGAGACTTCTTGATTGAGCGCTTTAACCAAGGCGGTCAGATTAAGCCATTCAATACCATGGAATTCTGCTAGCTTGGCTAGATTGTAATCTGTTGTCAGCAGCTTGGCTTTCATCGTCTCGGCCAAGTAAACCAGCTTTGAATCCACTGCATCGCGGTCGGGCACGTCACTCTGATAAATACGCAGATCGACATGCTTCATCTTACGGATCCGGTTCAATATCTCGAGGCCTTTACGACCTTTCTCCTTGCGAGCCGGATCGCTCGAGTCGGCCACCGATTGCAGCTCCTCCAAGACGAAGCGGGGAACGATGAGCGAGTAGCCAAACCAGCGGCTTTGACAAATCGCAGCGATCCTTCCGTCAATCAGCGCACTGGTATCGACCACCACGAGCGGCACCTCCACGCTTTGTGAGCTGAAACGGACGTAAGGGATGACGAGATTGAATTCATCCTTTCCACGCAAGGCGACGACCGTAGCCAGATACATGGAAATAACGTAGAGCGCCAGCCGTGAAAGAAAAAGCGTCTCTGCTAAGCGGGGGTCTGCCTCCAAAGGTTCAAAAAGTGGAGAAGTTGAGATCAGATAGGCGATCAACCCACCAATCGCGAGGCCAAAGGTAATCGCGGAGAGCCCACGCAACGAGAAGCCCTGAAGCAGAATATCCGTTAAAATGACCAGCGCCGCCACGCTCATGCCAACAAAAACCACAGGAAGCAGGGTCCATTCTTCAACGACATAGCTTAGAAGCACGCACGCCATCAAACTCATCGTGAGGAAGAAAATGCGGAAAATTAAAATAGTTTTATTCATAAAGCGCTCTACCAGCGAAACGCACCCATCAGCCAAATAAGCAAAAAGGGCAATAAAATCATAAAAGCCATCACAACATAGATGATACGCACAGTGCGCAGGGCCTTCGGCGGAAGCTCCGGTGCGCGATCTGGTTCGTCGGTTGACTCCATTACCTTATAAGAGTGAATTGCCCCCAAAGAAGCAAACGCGAAGTTCACGTCAATGGCAGCCACACTAGTCGACTTGCACGACGAAGCGGAAACCGGCCAAACGGTTACGCTCGCCACGAGGTGCTTCACGAACGGGCACCGTAAAAATAGATTCCATACGGTCTTGCACATGGCCACCGATGTGCCGAGCATTTTCTGTTTCAAAGCGATCGATCGATTCCAGCCATTCGCTGACATTACCCAGCAAATCGTAAAAGCCGCGGGCAAAGGCCTCTTTCGTGCCGACATCTTGGGGCACACCTCCAGAGTCCGAGACACTCCAGACGTGGTTTTCCAAAACCACATAACGCAAGGGCCCCAAAGCTTGTCGAAACTCATTTTCGGTCGGCAGTCGGACCGGTTTACCAAGTATCCAAGACAGGCGTTCGCAGAAATTCTTGGCTTCGATCCAACTGACAGAGTCTACCGGGCGAAGGTCGCCTTTATTACGACTGGGGTTCGTGCCCATAATGAGAGCGTAGAGCGCTTGAGGCACCTCCGTGCGCAGCATCTGCCAAGCTTCCGCTTCGGGCACGGGCAGCAGGGCGTCATAGATGCGGTCTTGGATAAAACCGAGGTCATTCTGGACTAGGTTGAGATAACGCACTTTGAGCTCGAGGTCTTCATCATTTAAGGAGCTACGGGGAAACGCCTCCTGCATCTGTTTGATGTCACGGCGGAGGGCCACGATGAGCTCGGCAGCCTCATAAGTGCGCCGGTCGGAAAGGAGCGTTTGCATCCAGTCATGGTTGCGCTCGATCTCCAAGCCGAGTTGGAAGCTTTCCGCCGTCTGGCTCTTACGCTGATACTCGGAGACACGCTCGGAAGACGCATAGGGGCTGTCGCGATAGGCTTCGTTCAGCTGCCGCTGAAGGCGCGCAGCCTCTTGGTAGAGCGCCGCGGCTTCAGGGTTCTCATTGGCCGCTCGGCTTGCATCCGCGAGCTGGGCGACGCGCTGCACCTCCATGTAGCTCTGGCCTGAGCGGATGCCGACGAGCTTCACGCGCAGCTGCTCCAAACGAGAGACACTGGCTTGGTTTGTTCCGCGATATTCGCGGTTGAGTTTATCTTGTAAATCTATCGCCTGCTGGAGACGCTCTTCGGCCTGGACCCATTCCTTCGCTTCAATTAATAAATCGGCCTCTTTCTCGAAGGCCAAACTGCGCTGTAGGAGCGGCTCCGCAGTCAGGTAACGGGCTTGCCGCGCCAGACGAGTTGCACGGCCGACATTGTAGGCCGCACTGATCGGATAGGTTTCGTTGATATTCTGCTGCTTTTTGTAAGCCTCGCGATATAAAGCACGGGCTTTTTCGTAATCTTCGCTGGCAGCCAGCGCCTCGGCCTTCAGTTCCAAATCGAGGCTTTCTTGGCGCAAGACCTCAGCCGCAAGATTTTGATAACGCTCCTCTAAATTGACTTGTCGCGTATACCCCTCGGAGTCGACCCCAGTGATCGCCTGCAGGTAGGCCTTCTGCTTATCCAGTGCCTGCTTAAGCAGGGCGATGTCTTCGGATCGCGCCTCCCGGAGGACGAGGATTTCCTCAAACTGTGCCTCAAGCTCGACACTCTCTTGCTGGAGCGCTTTCACCGACTCTGGCACCACAGTATTAGTTTTGAAGTCACGGAAGTCCACATCCCTCGGGCCCAACTGACTCAGGAACCAGAACCCGACCAGTAAGCTGGCCGCCAAGCCCAAGATCAGAAGAGCGAGGAGGTACTTTTTCAACCCACTGATCTCGTGGGACAGGCGTTTACGGGAAGACTTCTTAAAAATTGCCATAAGTAAATTGGGGCTGGCGCTACAAATATAGCCTGCCTTAAATAACTCGACGCTATGAACGCCGCAAGGCTAAAGGTGCTGGGGCTTGCCCCCCCTTGGCAACTTTCCCACGGCATAAAAGTTTCTCTCTTTTTCAGATGTTTCAACAAATCACTATACTCGGGCCGGGCCTTTTGGGCGCGTCCTTCGCTCTCGCATTGAAAGAACGAGGGCTCTGCCAATGTGTCCAAGTCTGGTCACGCCGAGCGGAAACACGAGCCCAGGCAAAGCTAGCCACTTGGTGTGATCGGGTCTTTGAACAACCGGGTGAAGCCTGCGTAGGCAGTGAGCTCGTCGTTGTTTGCACACCGGTCGAAACGATCGTGCCTTTACTAGAGCAAATCGCCCCGTCTCTCGAGCGAGATGCACTCGTAACGGATGTAGGGAGCACAAAGAGCTTGATCTGCCGTGAAGCGCGAGATCTCGCCGAAGGCTTGAACTTCATCGGCTCACATCCTATGGCCGGTTCCGAACGAATGGGCATGGCGCACGCGCGCGGCGATCTTTTTGAAGGTGCCGCCTGCATCTTGACTCCGCTCGAGAATGCCACCGCTACCGAGATCGCCCGCCTAAGCGAACTGTGGCAGGCGATTGGCATGCATGTCGTGACCCTTTCCCCGGAAAAGCATGATGAGATCGTCGCGCACATTAGCCACCTTCCGCATCTACTCGCCTCCAGTCTCTGCAGCTATTTAGCCGACCAAGAGCCCGAGTGGAAACAACTCGCAGGCAGCGGTCTTCGTGACACCACGCGTGTCGCGGCGGGCGATTCGACCCTCTGGCAGCAGATTCTCGAGCAGAACCGCGAAGAGGTGCTCCGCGCAATCGATGGTTTCGAGACAGAGCTCCACGCCCTAAAAACCGCTCTCCTCGACCGAGACTCTCCGTCCGTTCTGAAACTCCTAGCCCGGGGTAAACAATACCGGGATCAATTGTAAGTGCTGCATTTCAGCTTTGTACGAGTGCATCCTCACCGCTTTTCATAATGTCCGACCCGCTTCCCATAGATCCGCTTGACAAGGCCCTCAACCACACGCTGTCCCTCCCTGGCTCTAAAAGCATTACCAACCGCGCACTGATCTTAGCCGCGCTGGCCGAGGGTACGACGGAGCTTGAAGGTGCTCTCTTCAGTCGCGACACAAGAATCATGCTGACCGCACTGGATGCTCTCGGCTTTGAGACCTCAATCGATGAAGCGAGGGCCCGCATAACCGTAAAGGGCCTCGGCGGCAGAATTCCCGCTGCAGAGGCGAAAATCGAGGTCGGCAATGCCGGCACCGCCGCACGCTTCCTGACCGCGTTTCTCGCGCTCAAAGCCGGAGGCGAGTATCCACTCGACGGCGACGACGCGATGCGCGAGCGGCCCATGTCCGGCCTACTCGACGCACTGGTCGCACTGGATGCGGCCGAGTTTAAGTTTCACGGAAAGCCGGGACACTTCCCCTTTACGCTCAAGGCGAAAGGCTATCAAAGCGGCGAAGCTGCCGTCGATGCCCGCGCTAGCAGCCAGATCCTCTCCGCCCTGCTCTTATCCGCGCCGACCTGTTCGACACGCTTAGGGCCGGCTGGCGGCACCGTCAAAATCGTCTGCCCGGATGTGCGCCCGCACTACGTAGCCATCACTTTAAAAATGCGTGAGGCCTTCGGCGCCGCCCCAGTCGAGACGAACGAAGCCGGCACCTACACGCTCCCATCCACCAACTATACCGCACCCAGATCCGGCCGCTATGCAATCGAGCCCGACGTCTCTGCAGCCAGCTACTTCCTCGCACTCACTCTGATCCACGGCGGCACGCTCCACCTCCCGAATCTCAGCGGCGACCCTCTCCAGGGCGACGCCCATTTCATCGAGGTGCTCGCCCACCATGGACTACGTGTTGATGCCGAGCACAACGAGTGGATCGCTGTCTGCAAAACGCCCGATGCCATACAACGCGGCCATCGTGAAATCGACTTCAACGGCATCTCCGACACATTCCTCACCTACGCGGCGATCGCCCCACTCCTCGGGGGCTCCGTCCGCATCACAGGTATCGGCCACACCCGCCTCCAAGAGACCGATCGCATCGCAGGCATGGCCGCCGAACTCTCGAAACTCGGGCAACTGGTGAAAGAAGAGGAGGATGCCCTCACCATCCAACCCAAGCCCAACGAGCTGCGCGCCCGTGCACTCAAGGCGCGTAATGCAGGACAGCTCCTCGCCATCGACACCTACGAAGACCACCGCTTTGCCATGAGCTTCGCCGTTCTCGCCAGCTTTGATCTACTCGGCGATGGCAAGCCCTGGCTTGCCATCAAAGACCCGAACTGTTGCGCCAAAACCTTCCCAGGCTTCTTCGACGCCTTAGAATCTTTACGACATGTCTAGTTCCGGAAACTTTAAAATTATCACCATGGATGGCGGCGCTGCCGTGGGCAAATCCTCCACTTCGCGCGGTCTCGCTGAGCGGCTTGACCTCATGCATGTCGATACCGGCGCGCACTACCGCACCCTGACCTATGCCTTGCTTGCGGCCGGCGCCGATCCCGAGCATCCCGAATCCATTTCCGACCCACTGGTGGCTCTCTCTCTCGACACGCTACTGGAAGGCCGTAGCGCTAAGCTCAGCATCAACGGCATAGTGCCCGCCGATGCGGACATCCGCTCCCCCGAAGTCAACGGGGCTGTGTCCAAGTTCGCCGCGCTGCCTTCACTCCGCTCCCACCTCTTCGAGTATCAACGCAGTCAAGCTGACGTCGCCCGAGCCCACGGCTACGCCGGCCTCATTATGGAAGGGCGCGACATCGGCTCTATTATCTTTCCATATGCCGAGCACCGCTTTTTCCTCCATGCCGACGAGGCCACTCGGGCTGCCCGCCGCGCTAAAGAAGGCCAGACTGATTCCATCGCCGCCCGCGACCGGATGGATAAGAGCCGCAAGACGGCTCCACTCGTCTGCCCCGAAGGGGCCACTCAAATCGACACCGCGCCCTTCACCCTCGAAGAGGTCATCGAACAAATCGCCGAGTTGATCGAATCCCACGAATCTCATTCATAGAGACGAAAGGGCGGCTCCTCCAGCTGCCTAGCCAATCTCCATTTTTCATAATTTCCGTTTTCAGCTCGTCCATAATGTCCTCCATCCCAAATCCGAAACTTTACGACGCCGTCCGCATGGTCGCGGCTTGGTATTTCAACTGCTTTTACGATTTCAGCCTCAGCGGAAGAAACAACATACCTAAGAACGGCGCCGTCATTTTCGCCGCCAACCACATCAGCTTCTACGATCCACCCGCCATCGGTGCCTGCCTCACCCGGCAAATCAACTATTTCGCCCGCGATACTCTCTTCAAAGGCCTCTTCGGTAAGGCACTGATCGAAATCGGCACCATCCCCGTCGCCCGTGAGAATGCCGAGGTCAAATCCCTCAAAGCCATCTTCAGAACTCTGAAAGCCAAAGGCGCCGTCGCCATCTACCCCGAAGGCACCCGCTCGCCGGACGGTCAGCTCTCGGAACCTAAAGCCGGCGCGGGCATGATCGCCTGCAAATCCCGAGCCACCGTCATCCCCACAAGGCTCTTCGGCACCTATGAGGCCTTCGGCCGCAACGATGCAATGCCAAAGATCGGCGGCCATATCCACATCGCCTACGGAGAGCCCATGTCCACAGCAGAAATCGACCCGGGCAAAGAACACCCCGATCGCTACCTCGAAGCCAGCCGCCGCATCATGGCCCGGATCGCGGCATTGGAAATACCGCGATCCGGGAATATCTAAGGTCTCATAACTAATCCGGGGAAGTTCGAAGCATGTATTTAATGGCCGAAAACCTGAAATTCGTAACAGGAGAAATTGCAAATGACCGCACGAGACGTTGCAGAGAGATTTCCAAACAACTCACTGGCTTCGCAATCTACCTCCGCAACAAATAAGTTGGCTTAATCATCCGCCATTATCCATTACCCATTAGTTATGAGTCATTCACAAGATCGCTACGCCCAACGGGGCGTCTCCTCCTCCAAGTCCGAAGTCCACGCCGTCGTCGACCACCTCGACCGTGGCGTCTTCCCCGGTGCCTTTTGCAAAATCGGTCCGGACATCCTGACGGGCGACGACACTAAGTGTAACATTATCCACTCCGACGGCTCCGGTACGAAGAGCACCCTCGCCTACCTGCACTACCGTGAGACTGGCGATCCCAGCGCCTTCCGCAAAACGGCGCAAGACAGCCTCGTCATGAATATCGACGACCTGCTCTGCGTCGGCGCAATCGATGGCATCCTCATTTCCAGCACGGTTAATCGGAACGCCCGCGCTATCCCGGGCGAAGCACTCGGCCAACTGATTTCGGGCACCGAAGACTTCCTCGCCACACTCCGTGAATACGGGGTCGGCGTCCACAGCGGCGGGGGCGAAACGGCCGATGTCGGCGACTTGACAGGCACCGTCACCGTCGATTCCTGCGCCGTCGTCGTCATGGATCGCGCCGATGTCATCGATAACGCCAACATCAAGCCCGGCCTCGCCATCGTCGGTCTCGCCTCCTCCGGCCAGGCCAAGTACGAGACTTTTGCAAACTCGGGCATCGGCAGCAATGGCCTGACCAGTGCCCGGCATGACTTACTCAGCCCCTACTATCTGGAGAAATACCCGGAAACCGTCGACCTCACGACCGATCAACAATACCTCTATTGCGGCCCTTACAAGATGGACGACCTGCTCCCCGACTCGGACATGACGGTGGGCGAGGCCCTGCTGAGTCCGACTCGTACCTACGCGCCCGTAATCAAAAAGCTCCTCACCGAAACCCGCGAGAGCATCCATGGCATGGTGCACTGCTCCGGCGGCGGCCAGACCAAGTGCATTCGCTTCGGCACCGGGGTGCACCACATCAAGGACAACTTCCTCCCCATCCCCCCGATCTTCAAGGCCATTCAAACGGCCAGCGGCACGAGCGACGAGGAGATGTTCCGCGTCTACAACATGGGGCACCGCATGGAGATCTACTGCGATCCCGATGCAGCCGGGGGCATCATCGCACACAGCGAATCCTTCGGCATCCCCGCACAAATCATCGGGCGCACCGAAGCCAGCGAAAACGCCGACGGCAGCAACCACGTAACGATTCAGCATGATCGCAAAACGCTGACCTACCAGCTGGAAAAGTAGTGGGGTTGGCTTGCAGGTGCAATTTTAAACAAAGAGTAAAGCGGCCATCTCGCTTAGCGGTAAAGCCGCATACGTATGTCCGCTCCTTTAGGTGCGGGACGCGTTCCGGCAACTGTTGCGGTTTGTCCCCCCGAGGATTTAATGGCACCCTGCGCTTGTCACCCCACGTGTGAACCATCCACTAGCATTGAATCATTCTGCCATATCCCACCCCGATCTAGTCGAAAACTTCCGCACCATCGTCGGCGCGAAAAACATCTATCAGGGCGAAGACAAAACCGCCTACTATCGATCGGGCTTCCGCTCGAGGGCTATTAAATAGCCTGGGTATTTTAATCATGTGTGAGAGACGCTCTCTATGCGAAGAACTCTAAATGTGGGCACTCACGAGGAAACAGTCTCCAAAATCGGATTGCTTGCCGAATTGAGCTCCTATTCGTCCAAAATCTTACGATTTAGCTTTTTCTCTTCTTCCCGCGCTTCTTCTTTTTGGCTTTGAGTAGCTTCTTTACCTTTTTGCGCTGATCTTCGCGCACGATATAGCCGATGCAGTTGTCCGCGCCGCAGAGACAGGGGTGGTCGAGGAAGTGCTCCATGTCGTAGCCATAATCATAGACAAGCTCTTCGCCCTTCTTGATGTCTTTGCGCGCCACGATCCAAATCTCACCATCGTAGTTGATGGCTTCGCAATTCCCGTCGCAGGAATGGTTCATGTAGCGCGCGGGGTTCTCGCCGAGTCGGCCGTCGATGTCGTATGTATCGTCGAGTTCGAAGATATAAACCAAGCCCTCGCCTGTCTCGCGGGCCTGCTCTTCCCATTCAAGGGCCCGCTTGGTCGACTCTTTTTTAGTGATCTTCTCGCCGACGTATTGAATGATCTGTGTCTCTTCCTCGATATCGGCGGTGGCGTAGAGCCCGCGCCCATGGATCTTAGAGTTCTTAACTTTACAGAGAGATTTTGGCATTTTTTTCGAGTTACTAAATACGGGATAGGGGATTCAAGGCAGTCAATGACTGGCTCCTGTCTGCTGATTTGTGAGCTCTGTTTTATTCCACTTTCAGCTCTCGAGTCATGAGTTGCTGCATGGCGGTGAGTGGCTCTAGGCCTTCGTAGAGAATGGAATGAATGACGGAGAGGATCGGCGCGTCCACTTTTTTCTGTTCACAAATGAGCTGGAGGCACTTCGTGGCGCGGTAGCCTTCGATCACTGACTTCTGACTGTCGACGATGGCCTGTGGCGCCTCGCCGGCGCCCACGCGCTCGCCGAAGGTGCGGTTGCGACTCCAAGTTCCCGAGCAAGTAGCTACCAGATCGCCGAAACCACTCAGGCCGAAGAAGGTCGCCTGCTGCCCACCGAGCTGCACCCCGAGGCGCACCATTTCATTAAGGCTCCTGGTCAGCAAGGCGGCCTTCGCGTTGTCACCCAGCTTCAAGCCATCGCAAAGACCGGAGCCGATGGCGTAGATGTTTTTCAAAGTGCCACCCAGCTCCGTGCCACGTACATCTTCGGAGAGATAGGCGCGCAGGCTTGTGTTGCTAAATGCCTCCTGATAACGCTCCGGGCTCGGGCAATCCTTGCCGACTGCCAGCACGACGGCCGTCGGTTTGCCATCGGCCACCTCGCCTGCAAAGGTCGGACCTGAAAGCACCCCGCAGGCCACGCCAGGCATTGCTTCGCTCACGATTTCCGCAGGGGTCTTGAAGGTCTCCAGTTCCAGCCCCTTACATAAGGTCAAGCAGAGCTTCAGCTGACGGGCAGCGGCCAGGTGGGGCTTGATCGAGTCGCAGAGCGCCCGCAATGCCTTCGAGGGGCAGGCCAGAAAGACGACTTCCGCCTCCATCAGGACAGGGGCCGCCTCGCAACCGATCTGGATGCGCTGCGGCAGCTTATAACCTGGCAAATAGTCTCGGTTCTCTCGCGACGAGGCGATCTCCAAAGCGTGTTCCATCCGGCGCGGCACCAGCGTAACCGAGTGCCCACAACGATCGAGATGGAGCGCCATTGCCGTGCCCCAGGCACCGGCTCCTAAAATGCAACAATTCATGGAGAAACTTTTTGAAGAGATTTACTTAATTTAACGATCATTAACGGTTGAAAATGCGTCGTGGGAGGTGAATCTGAATGCCTGAACTTCGTTTGACAACTCTTTGTCTTCATCGATTCCAATGCTCCGCCTCATCTATCGCTGGCGCTACCGGCGCGCACAAAATGCCGGTGCCTTTAAACTTCCACCCAAACACAAGGGCGGCGGTAACGGCCGTGTGGATTTAGGCAGCTACCTCTCGCAGTCATCCGTCCGCGGTCGCAGTTTTGACCGCTTCGACCTCCCGAAGAAACGCACGAGGGGAATCGCTGCACTCGTCATGATCGGGATCGCGCTGCTCATCGGCTGGATCTTATTAGAGAGCATCGCCGCTCTGGAGCTTTTTCGGAACTAGGGCCTTTCCTCCACGCTCTACCGCGACCAGTCTCTTTGTAGAATATGCTGCGTTGCCCAAAGGAGGCCGGTAACAGTCAAGATGCCAACTGCGCCAACTGTGCCATAACGGCTTCAAAGTCAGCAGGGAGCGGTGCCTCAAAAGTCATCGGTTCATCCCGCTCAGGGTGCTGGATTCGCAGCTCTGTGGAGTGCAGCATCACGCGCGGTATTTCGATGTCTTTTAATCGTCCGGGCTTAAAGCCGTAAGTGGTGTCACCCAGCAGTGGGAACCTGAGCTCGCTCATGTGCACGCGGATTTGGTGCGTGCGCCCCGAATGGATCACGCAACTCATACGCGTCGCTCTTTGGCCATAGCGGGCCTCGACGTGCCAATCCGTGTGTGCGGGCTTGCCGCTATGGACCACTGCCATGCGCGTGCGCATCACAGGATGGCGGCCAATCGGCTCCTTGATCGTACCGCGACTCGTTTTGGGGATCCCGAAGACAAGCGCTGTGTAACGCTTAAAAGTTTTTCGCTCGCTGAAGGCCTCGGCCAATTTATGGTGCGCGGCGTCGTTTTTCGCCACGACAATTAGGCCGCTTGTCTCTTTGTCCAAGCGGTGCACGATGCCGGGGCGGTCGGGCGCACCGACGGTGCTCAGGTTTTCGCCACAGCGGTGGAGTAGAGCGTGGACCAGAGTGTTGTCACCCGTGCCGTTGCCGGGGTGGGTAATCATTCCCGCCGCTTTGTTAACAACGATGATCGACTCGTCCTCATAAATCACTTCAAGCGGCAGATCGACGGCAGTCGGTGCAGCATCAAAGCTCGGCTCTTCGAGCACAGCGCGGAGCAGGCCAGGCTGGTTCACCTTAAAACGCTTGTCGATAGTCATGCCGCCGAAGCTAACTTGGCCGGCCTCGAACGCGCGCTGCAAGCGAGCGCGGCTGATATCGTCAAACTGCGCCGCGAAGATTTTGTCCGCCCGCACCGTCTTCGTGCCAGCGGGCACGGCGTATTCTATAATCCGTTCAGTCATGGTGTTGTGTGGCAGAGATTCGCTTAGTCCGTTTTCAAAGTATGGGGATCGTAGCGACGCGACGCTAGTCGTGTCGACGTAAGAAGTGATTTGCTCTGTCAGCCAGCGATCGGTCTTGCTCGCGCAAGTTCGCTACAGATTGACCTCCGAACGCATCACCCTGCCAGCTCTCGTGCGGTGGCGCAATCTTTCGTAATCTGGGCTTTGAGAGCCTCTACCCCATCGAACTTTTGCTCGGGTCGGATGAATTTCAACCATTCGACTTCGATTGCATCACCGCGGTCAAGCGATGTGCCTTCAAGGGCATGGATCTCGAGCGCAGGCGCTTGCGGATCTTGAGCCACCGTCGGCTTGACGCCGTAGTTTGCCACACCGGCATGCCAGTTTTTTGAACCCTTCTCACGAAAATGGACGAAGTAGACGCCGAAAAGCGGAAGACATTCCGGCTGCCAGGGCAGATTCAAGGTCGGGACACCTATCTGTCGCCCAAGCTGCGAGCCACCCGTGATACGCCCGGTCGCGGTATAGTTATAGCCAAGTAGGTCGTTGACGGCAGTCATCGCGCCCGATTCGAGCTCTTTGCGTATGCGAGTGCTGCTGATCGGCTCGCCGTTGTGCTTGATGCGCTCAGCGCTGAAAACCCCCAGCCCCAACCCGCGTCCGGACTGAATGAGGGTGGCAACATCGCCCGCACGTTTTTGTCCGAAACGGAAGTTTTCGCCAACGTAGATCGACTTGAGCGCAGGCAAGGCTTTTTTTAATTCTTCGAGAAAGGCCTCCGCTGGGATAGCGGCGAACGCGCGGTCAAAGTGCTTGCGGATCACGCAATCGACGCCTGCCTGGTGCAGCATGGTCGTCTTGATCTCGATCGGCATGATGAGACGGGTCGGATCTTCCGGTCGAAAAAGACGGCTCGGGTGCGGGTCGAAAGTGAGCACCCCGGATACGCCACCGCTACGGCGAGCACTTAAAACAGCCGCTTCGATGACCGCTTTGTGCCCGAGGTGAACGCCGTCGAAGACGCCGATCGCCAAGTGCAACTGACTCTTCAGCTCCGAAAGGGCTGCAAAGTCATCGACGCTGGCAGGAAATTTCATGGGATGATTCAGTATATAAGCCGCGTAGCCGAAACTGTAAAGTTTTGGCAGATCGCAGTCAGCGCAAACATCGCCCAAAAGCTTACGCTTTCGACTACGCTACAACGCATGGGTCGGCACGGCTTGGATGACGGGGATTAATCGTTTACGCAATGCGGACGGCGACATGCTTTCGAGCTCTTCGATCGTCGCGGATTTCTCGACGCGGAACTGGCCGACGGCGGTACGGCGCAGTTCATTCAGATGCCCGCCGCAGCCAAAGCGCTCACCAAGATCATGGGCGATGGTGCGCACGTAGGCACCCTTGCTGGTGCCAACGATAAAGGAAACCTCGGGCAGGGCGAGCTTTGTCAGTTCGAAGCGGCTGATATGGATCACCCGCGGCTCACGCTCGACGGTCTTACCCTGACGAGCGAGCTTGTAGAGTTTTTGCCCATTGATCTTCTTGGCCGAGAACATGGGAGGCGTCTGGTATTGATCACCTAGAAAGGTTTTCATCTGTGCACGCACTTCTACCTCAGTCAACTCGGGCACGGGGCGCTCTTCGAGCATTGCGCCATCGGCGTCTTGCGAGTCGGTGATCTGGCCAAGTCGCACGGTGCCCGTGTATTCTTTATCCATACTCATCAGGTATTGTGAGGCCTTGGTGGCCTTTCCGATAAGAATGAGGAGCAGGCCCGTCGCCATAGGGTCGAGTGTGCCTGCGTGGCCGACCTTCTTCATATGGTAGACCCGTCGCATCTTCGATACGACGTCGTGCGAAGTGATGCCTTGCGGCTTATCCACTAGAAGGATGCCTTCTGGCACGTCGTTAGAGGGTTGGTGCATGGGCTTTTTAAGGTTGGGGCTTAGGCCGCAGGGCTGGTGGCCATGACTCGCCGGTCTTCACAAGTGAAGCCCCTATAAATTAATCAATCGTTTTCAAATGCTCACCGATGGCGGCCATGAGTTGCGGGTAGAATGCCTTGATCGAACTATCTTCAACGTTGAGGCCTGCGGCGCAGGCGTGACCGCCGCCACCAAAAAGCTTCGCAACTTGATCGACCCGGAACTTGGGGTCTTTGGCTCGAAGACTGCCTTTGAGCGCACCGGCACGGTCTTCGATCATGACACCGATATCAACTCCAGCAATGGCTCGGGCGTAATCAACGAGCCCTTCGGAATCGTCGATAGTCGCGCCAGTGGCTTCATACACACCGTTTTCGATCAGACCCACACATACGCGGCCTCCGAATTCTAAGGTGAGCGAATCGAGGAAGTTTTGCAGCAGCTTGATTTTAGAAAAGCTCTCGCACTCGTAGAGCTCATAGGCAGCGAGAGCGGGTTGCGCACCGCACTGGCAGAGCCGGCGGGCGATCTCAAAGGTATCGGGCGTGGTCGAAGGGAAGCGAAACTGCCCAGTGTCGGTCGCTATGCCGACGTAGAGCGCTTGCGCAGTGACCGCGTCGATTTCGTAGCCGTTGTCTAGACAGAAGCCCGCGAGGATCTCGGCGGTCGCGCAGGCAGTGGCGATGACGAGATTTTCGGCACCGTAGAGCTTGTTGGAAATGTGATGATCGACGTTAAGCGCGACTTCCGGAAAAAGTTCGTTGAGACGGTCGCCGACCCGCTTATAGTCGGCACAGTCGACCGAAACGGCAATATGGCCATCCGACGTAAAGCCTGCGGCCAGTGCCATCGGCGTATCGCCGACAAAAGCTTCGAGCGTCGACGGGGTGGCATCGCGGTTTAAGCCGATCGCTTCGATGCCGAGGCTTTTCAACAGGCGCACGACTGCGACGGTCGAGCCGATGCAGTCGCCATCCGGGCGCTGATGCCCGAGCACCGCTACTCTGTGACCTTTGAGAGATTCGATCGCCTGCGCGAAGCGGGGGCTCTCTTCTGGGTAAAATTTATTGTCCTTCATTTTCGGCGTCAAGTTGGTCAAGGATATCATTGATCCCAGCACCGCGTTCGAGCGATGGGTCATAAATGTAGTCAAAGCGGGGGAAGTATTTAAGAATGACATGCTTACTCACGCGCTGGCGAATGTCTTTCCCGATCTTGCGTAACAGCTTCTTGGCCTCTTCAATCTGGGCGTCGTCGCCCAGGACTGAGTAATAGATGCGCGCATTGCGCAGATCGGCGGAACAGTCGACCTCACTGATCGTGATCGCAGCAGTATCGGCACGGTAGTAGCGGCGCATTTGCTCACTCACCTCGCGGCGGAGCAATTCGTTGATACGTTTAATGCGTTGTGACATCGTCCTGTTACAAAGACGGGCGCTGTTCTTCGACGGCGTAACACTCGATCGTATCGCCTTCTTCATAGTCGTCGTAGCCGGCCACGTTGATACCACATTCGTAGCCAGCGCGGACTTCCTTAACGTCGTCCTTGAAGCGCTTAAGCGTATCAATCTTACTTTCATGGATAACCACGCCGCCGCGCATCAGACGGGCGATGCAGTTACGCTGGATGATACCCTCGGTAACCATACAACCGGCGACGTTGCGCCCCTTGCCCATGGAAAATACTTGACGGATCTCGGCACCGCCGAGTTTTTTCTCGGTGTATTCGGCGTCGAGAAGACCCGCCATGCTTTCTTCGACTTGATCGATGAGCTCGTAAATGATCGCGTGCTGAATGATCCGGATATCGTGATGCTTTGCGAGGCTTTGCACGCCGTTATCAAGCTTGACGTTAAAACCGACAATAGTGGCACCTCCCGCACTAGCGAGGGTCACGTCATTCTTCGTAATGTGGCCCACACCCTTGCTGATAACATCGAGATCGACCTTATCACTCTTGATCTCCTTGAGTGCTTGGACGAGTGCCTCGGTCGAGCCGTGAACATCCGACTTAACGATGACGCGCAGGCACTTCTTTTGCTGATTCTCGATCGCAGCGAAAAGATCTTCGACCGTGGCGGCACCGGCAGCTGCACTTTTCTCACTGGATGCGTTGGCGTCGGCGAGCTTACGCGTTTGGATGGCGTCTTCAGCTGCGCGTTTGGCAGTCTTTTCGTTTTTCTCGGAGGTGAACTTATTGCCGGATGAGGGCACGTCCGACCAACCGGTGATCTTAACTGGCGTCGCAGGCGGCGCGGACTTGAGGACCTTGCCATCGGCATCAGTCATGGTCTTGACCTTGCAATAGACTTCGCCGCAAATGAGCGCATCCCCCTGTTTCAGTGTGCCACGCTCGACGAGAACTGAAGCAGTGGGGCCACGGCCTTGCTCGATTTGCGATTCGATGATAGTGCCGGAAGCCGGGCAACTCGGGTTGGCCTTCAGTTCGAGAATTTCAGCTTGGAGCAGAATCATGTCCAGCAGGTTGTCGATGTTGGTGCCCTTCAGTGCAGAAACCTCGACGGCGATCGTTTCGCCACCCCAGTCTTCGGGAGCGATGCCCTTTTCTTGCATCTGCTGCTTCACGCGGTCCACGTTGGCACCCTTCGCGTCGATCTTATTGATCGCCACGATGATGGCGTTGTTCGCTTCTTTGGCAAATTTGAGTGCTTCGTCGGTCTGCGGTTTAAAAGCGTCGTCGGCTGCGATTACGAGAATGGAGACATCCGTAACATTAGCACCGCGCTCACGCATCCTAGAGAAAGCGGCGTGGCCGGGCGTGTCGATAAATGAGATCTTGTGACCGTTGTGCTCGATCTGGTAGGCCCCGATGTGCTGCGTGATCCCGCCCGCTTCGCCGCCAACGACGTTGGCCTTACGGATAGTGTCAAGCAGAGTCGTCTTACCGTGGTCAACGTGGCCGAGAATACAAACCACCGGCGGACGAGGTTGCAGGAACTTAGGGTCGTCGTCGTCGGGCTTTTCGACCTTGGGCTTAGCTTGGCCGCCTTGCTCGCTCTGTTCGCCGCGGTGATGGATCTCCAATTCAAAGCCATGGCGGGTCGCAAGTTGAAGGGCGACTTTTTCTTCGATGGTTTGATTCATCGATGCGAAGATGCCCATCTCCATGAGTTCGGAGATCAACTTGAAAGGCTTAAGCCCAAGCTCAACAGCAAAGTCGCGCACAACGATGGGAGGCTTGACGTGTATCTTTGTCCGCTCGACGGCTTCGGCGGCCGAGGCATCGGCTGTCTCGCCTTCGATGGCTTGGCTATCGAGAGGCTTGTCCGCGGCCACAGGCGGCTTGGGTGGGCCGGCAGGCGACGGAGGCTTCGGTGGACCCGCCGGGGTCTCCGCTGGTTTCGACGCTGCCGGTGTAGCTGGAGCGGACGATACAGCCGAAGCACTTGGGGCAGCCGGAGGTGTGGCCTTCGGCGGGACAGCGGCGGCGGGAGGGATCGAAGTTTTCGCCGCGCCGCCCGATGGCATCGGCGGTGCTTTGGGTGGCCCCGACGGAGCGGGGGGCTTGGGCGCAGGTGGCGGTGTCGACCCTATGGGCGCTGTAGG